>NZ_JBJNRH010000008.1:160348-200195 GCF_045809185.1 Nocardiopsis yanglingensis
GAGGGGGCGGATGGCCCTCTCCAAAACCGTTGGCGCCATGGATGGCGCCATCGAGCACCATGGAAGGGCTTTGGCGTGTTTTGGAGAGGGCCATCCGCCCCCTCCCCCACGTATCAATCAAGGCGCAGCACGGAGCGCTTGATAAACCTTACTCCGCCAACATCGCCGTCAGCTTCTCCCGCGCCGGGCCAGCCAGCTTCGGGTTGTCCAGCGCGAAACGGATCGTCGCCTCCACCAGCCCCAGATGCGTGCCGCAGTCGAAACGGGTGCCCTCGAAACGGTAGGCATCCACCTCTTCGGTCTTCAGCAGCTGCGCGATCGCGTCGGTCAGCTGGATCTCGCCACCGGCACCGCTGCCCGTCTGCTCCAGCAGCTCGAAGATCTTCGGGCTCAGCACGTAGCGTCCGACCACTGCCAGGTCGCTCGGGGCGTCCTCCGGCTTCGGCTTCTCCACGATCTGCGAAATGCGCCCCTTGCGACCATCAAATGCCTCGGTGGCAACGATGCCGTAGCTGGCAGTCTTGTCGTGCGGCACGTCTTCAACGGCAATCACGCTGGCACCACTGGCCTCGTTGAGGTCGGCCATCTGCTTCAGTGCGCCGTCGCCGCGGTTCCAGATCAGGTCGTCCGGCAGCAGCACCGCGAACGGCTCATCACCGATCACGGCCTTCGCGCACAGCACCGCATGGCCCAGGCCCAGTGCTTCGGCCTGGGTCACGAAGATCGCGCGCACGCCATTGGGCAGCACATGGCGGATCATCTCCAGCTGCTCCTGCTTGCCGGCGCGCTCGAGCTTCTGCTCCAGTTCGTAGGCCTTGTCGAAGTAGTCGGCAACCGCATGCTTGTAGCGGTTGGTGATGAAAACCAGCGTGTCGCAGCCTGCTTCGATTGCCTCATCCACAGCGTATTGGATCAGCGGACGATCAATGATCGGCAGCATTTCCTTCGGCACCGTCTTGGTTGCCGGCAAAAAGCGCGTCCCTAGCCCTGCCACTGGAAAAACTGCCTTGCGAATTCGCTTGCTCATTGGTGCCTGTTGGCCTCACGTGCCGGAAAGGGCACGACTTTAGCGGATGAAATGTAAGCATCCTGTTCGATCGGAGAGAACTCCGGCATCGTCGCGAACAGGACTTCCCTGATGGTGTCGGTGTCGTAGCTGCACACCGCTTCGCGCAGGCGCGGGACGTTGCCCAGCACCAGATCGCGCGAGAACATGCGCACACCAGCCTCAAGGATCTTCGGGTGCGCGGTGGCGCGGTAGTCTTCGTCCGAATAGAACAGCGTCTCGTGCAGCTTCTCGCCCGGACGCAGGCCGGTATAGATGATCGGGATGTCCTTGTACGGCTGCTTGCCCGCCAGGCGGATCATCTGCTCGGCCAGCAGCCGGATCGGCACCGGCTCGCCCATGTCCAGCGTGTAGATCGCACCGTGCGACGCCGAGGCGGCCGCCTGCAGGATCAGCTGGCAGGCCTCGGGAATCGTCATGAAGTAGCGGCTGACTTCCGGATCGGTGACCGTCACCGGTCCGCCACGCAGGATCTGTTCACGGAACAGCGGGACCACGCTGCCGGCCGAGGCCAGCACGTTGCCGAAGCGTACCGTGACGAAACGGGTATGCGTGGACTTCTGGTCCAGGCTCTGGCAGATCATCTCGGCGTAGCGCTTGCTGGCACCCAGCGCGTTGACCGGGTCGACCGCCTTGTCGGTGGAGATGAACACGAAATGTTCGACACGGGCCTCAAGGCAGGCGCGCGCCACGTTCTCGGTCGCCAGGATGTTGTTGCGCACGGCTTCGCGTAGCTGTCGCTCAAGCACCGGCACATGCTTGTAGGCCGCGGCATGGAAGGCGGTATCGACCGGATGCAGCGACAGCGCATGGCGGATCACCGCCGGGTCACCGCAGTCACCCAGTACCGCTTCGATCTCGACATCGGGGAAACTGCGGCGCAGCTCACCCTCGATGGTCAGCAGCAGCAGTTCACTCATCTCCAGCAGGATGATGCGGCCGGCGCCATGGCGCGCACACTGGCGGCACAGCTCCGAACCAATCGAACCGCCGGCGCCGGTCACCATCACGGTACGCCCACCCAGCCAGCCCCGGATGAGGCTCCAATCCGGGGTGATCGGCTTGCGACCGAGCAGGTCCTCGATCGCCACTTCCTTCAGCTGGCCCGGCAGCGACTGGCCCTGCAGGATGTCGCTGAGCTTGGGCACGGTCCGGAACGGCACGCCGGTGCTTTCACAGATGGCAACCACCCGTTGCATGCCTGCGGCGTCCAGCGAGGGCATGGCGATCACCAGCAGCTTGGCGGCGGTCTCGCGGACCACTGCCGGGGCGTCATCCAGGCTGCCGAGGATGGGCAGGCCCTGCAGCTTGGCGCCACGCAGGTGCGGTGCATCATCCAGCAGACCGACCGGCTCGAAGTTGCCGGAACGGCGCAGGTCTCGGACCAGGGTTTCAGCCGCCTGCCCGGCGCCCAGGATCAATACCCGGCGTGCGCTGGAATCCGACTGCAGTGCCTGATAGTCCTTCCAGGCCCGGTACAGCAGCCGCGGCGCGCCCAGCAGCGCCGACAGCGCGAACGGATAGATCACCAGTACCGACATCGGAACGCCATCGAAGCGCTTCCACATCAGTACCAGCACGATGCCGACCAGGCCGATGAAGCTGGCCTTGAAGATGTTCAGCAGGTCGCTGACGCTGGCGAAACGCCACAGGCCGCGATACAGGCCCACGCGCCAGAACACCAGGCCCTGCAACAGCAGCACCAGCGTGGTATCGACATTCCAGAGGGGCAGCGCCGGCGCGTTGGGGAGGATCGAGTACCGCCCCGCGTGGAGCAGCTGCCAGCATGCCCAGACCATGAACAGGTCGTGGCAGACGATGGCCGAACGCGGCATCAGGCCGAGAATTCTGTCCCGCCAGGGTGAAGCCATAAGTCAGGTAGTTCCTTGTCGGTGACGCAATCCATTGCGCAGGAAGAGCCAGAGGGCGCTCAGCGCAATGAACCACGCGATCGCCACGACAGCCTCCCACCTCGGCTGCAAATTGGAGCAGACATTAAGCACTGTAATACTGAACAGGCCCAAAGCAAAGTACATCCCTGTCACCTGGGCATGACTGGCTCCTGCCTGCACCGCCCGCTGGTAGACATGCTGGGTATGGGGTTCCATCCAGCGTTGCCCGGAAATGATGCGCGCCAGCAGCGTGAAGCCCGCGTCCACGAGGAACGCCGAGGCCGGCACCAGCAACAGGATCCAGTGGATATCGGTCTTCAGGCTCGCGATCGCCAGAACGACGGCAACCGCATATCCCAGTGCGCCACTTCCGACATCACCCATGAAGATCCGCGCCCGCGGGAAGTTGAACGGCAGAAAACCCAGGCAGGCCAGCCCCAGGGCCACGGCCGCAAGCGAATACGGCCAGGGCAGCACTGGCGCCAGGCCCAGCGCGACCACGATGGCCTGGCTGGCGGCAATGCCGTTGATGCCATCCATGAAGTTCCAGATGTTGATCAACGAGGCAGTGAACAGCAGCACCAGCACGGCCAGCAGCCAGCTGCCACCGTGCACCTTGACCAGTGCGGCCAGCAGTGCGGCGGCAATGAAATGCACCATCAGGCGGCGCATGGCCGGCAGCGGTCTGTGGTCGTCCCACCAGCCGATGCCCGCCACCAGCACCAGTCCCAGACTGGCAAGCAGCAGGCTCGGCGTTGCGGCGGGCCAGATCCACATCGCCACGCCCGCAGTGACCAGCAGGCTGATGACGATGGCGATGCCGCCGCCGCGCGGGGTCGCCACGCTATGGCTGCGACGCTCGCCCGGCTGATCCATCAACTGCTGGCGCAGCGCATAGCCCCGCGCAGCCCACGTCAGCGCCGCACTCAGCAGGGCCAGCCCCAGCAGCGCGCCCATCACGAGCCACGGCATGGATCAGAGCACCGCGTAGTTCAGCAGCGGCTTGACCGTGCCCCACTCCTTGCAGCTCGGGCACTGCCAGTGGTGAGTGCGTGCACCAAATCCACAGCGGGTGCAGCGGTAAGCGGGGTTGCGCACCAGCAGCTGGTCGGTGATGTGCTTGAGGTCGTGCAGGGTGGCGGTGGAATCGGCGCCCTCGGCCAGCGTCAGGTCGATCAGCGCGGACTCGCCACGTACCGACGGACGATCCTTGAGCTGGCGACCGAGGTAGGCACGGGCCGGGGCCACGCCCTCCTGTTCTTCCATCAGGCGGGTCAATGCCAGCACCGGCGCAATGCCGCGGTAGTGCTCGGTCATTTCCGAAAGGAAGGCGCGCGCGCCGCCCAGGTCACCCACCTTGCGATAGTTCTGCATCAACGCGGGCAGCAGCTCCGGCAGATACTCGGGGTCGTTGCGCGCGGCGCGCTCGAACGCACGCACGGCGGCCTCGGCGTTACCGGCATCCGTCTCCAGGCGCCCTTCGATGATGCCCGCGCGTACCGACATGGCATCGGCCTGGTAGGCACGGGCGATCGCCGCCCTCGCCTCTTCCAGCTTGCCGGCGCCGCGGAAACGCTCGGCCAGCTCGCATTCGAACTGCCCGATCAGCTTGCCCATCGGCTCGCCGGTCACGTCTTCGAAACGGGTGGCGTTGTCGATCGCCTTTTCCCAGTCCCGCTCGGCCTGGTAGATGCCGATCAGGTGCTTCAGCGCCTGCGGCGCACGCTGGTCCAGTTGCGCCAGCTCGGTGAACACGGTCTCGGCACGGTCCAGCAGACCGGACTTCATGTAGTCCTCGCCCAGCGCCAGCAGGGCCTGCACGCGCTGTGCGTCGCTCAGGTCATGGCGGTTGACCAGGCCCTGGTGCAGGCGAATCGCGCGATCCACTTCACCACGGCGGCGGAACAGGTGGCCCAGCGCGACCTGGGTCTCGAAGGTTTCCTTGTCCAGCTCGGCGATGTGCAGGAACAGCTCGATGGCCTTGTCCGGCTGTTCGTTGAGCAGGTAGTTCAGACCGCGGAAGTAGGTGCTGGACAGGCGGCTGACCTGGTTGTCACCGTGACGTTGACCGCCACGCCGTCCGATCACCCACCCGGCCAGTGCGGCCAACGGAACGAACAGAAAGAACCAGAACCACTCGGTGACGAAATCCATCTTCGATCAACGTCCATCAAAAGATTGGGGGGAAACACCCGCGGCCGGCGTGGCCGCCACGGACTTGTTGGCACGGCGCAACTGGCTGTAAAGCGGAATGACCACGCTCACCAGCACCAGACCGGCACCGACCACGACACCGATCAGCAGGGCAGCAATCAGCGCCACGCCGACGGACGTGTTCAATTGGGTAAACAGCAGGTTGATCGACATCGCGGTCATGTTGACCGCACCAATGATCAGCCCAAGGATCAGGACCGCCAGCAGGACCAGCAGACGAAAAACCTTCATGCGACAGCTCCAGTGGCAGGAGTCCGTAGCTTATCCGACTCGCGGCTGGATTCGCACGCGGTGGCGCGACGGGGCTCAGGCCGGATCGGCGTCCAGCGGCAGCACACTGCTGACCCGCTCGCGCAGTTCCTTGCCCGGCTTGAAATGGGGGACATGCTTGCCCGGCAGGGCAACCGATTCGCCGGTCTTCGGGTTGCGACCCAGGCGCGGCGGACGATAGTGCAGCGAGAAGCTGCCAAAACCACGGATTTCGATGCGATCCCCGGCGGACAGCGAACCGCCCATCATTTCCAGCAACGACTTCACCGCCAGATCGACATCATCGGCCTTCAGGTGCGCCTGGCGGCGCGCAAGGATTTCGATCAGTTCGGATTTGGTCATCACCGGCTCACATCAGGGGCATCTCAGCCTGAAACGGCCCGGGCAATGCCCGGGCCGTCCAGGAAACAACGAACAGCGTAAGGCCGATTACTCGGACTTGTTGCCGTTCAGCTGTGCACGCAGCAGCGCGCCCAGCTGGGTGGTGCCGCTGGAAGCCGAAGAGGACTGGTATTCCTCCAGCACTTCGCGCATTTCCGCGTCGTCCTTGGCCTTGATCGACAGCTGCAGGGTGCGACCCTTGCGGTCCATGCCCACGAACTTGGCTTCGACCTTGTCGCCGACCTTCAGGTGCTGGGTGGCGTCGTCAACGCGCTCGTTGGCGATGTCGCGCGCCGAGACGTAACCTTCGATGCCGTCAGCCAGCTCGATGATCGCGCCCTTGGCGTCGACTTCCTTCACCACGCCTTCGACCTTGGAGCCCTTCGGATTGGCAGCCATGTACTGGCCGAACGGATCCTGCTCCAGCTGCTTCACGCCCAGGGAGATGCGCTCGCGCTCCGGGTCGACAGCCAGGACGACGGCGTCCAGGGTATCGCCCTTCTTGAAGTTGCGAACGACGTCTTCGCCGGTGGTGGCCCAGCTGATGTCGGACAGGTGAACCAGGCCGTCGATGCCGCCGTCCAGGCCGATGAAGATGCCGAAGTCGGTGATCGACTTGATCTGGCCCGACACCTTGTCACCCTTCTTGTGGGTGGCAGCGAAGGTTTCCCACGGATTGGCGGCAACCTGCTTCATGCCCAGCGAGATACGGCGACGCTCTTCATCGACGTCCAGCACCATCACTTCGACTTCGTCACCAACCTGCACAACCTTGGACGGGTTGACGTTCTTGTTGGTCCAATCCATCTCGGAGACGTGCACCAGGCCTTCGACGCCCGGCTCGATCTCAACGAACGCGCCGTAATCGGTGACGTTGGAGACCTTGCCGAAGACGCGGCTGTTGGCCGGGTAACGACGGCCGATGTTGTCCCACGGATCCTCGCCCAGCTGCTTCAGGCCCAGCGAAACGCGGTTGCGCTCGCGGTCGAACTTCAGCACGCGCACGTCCAGCTCGTCGCCGACGTTCACGACTTCGGACGGATGGCGCACGCGCTTCCATGCCATGTCGGTGATGTGCAGCAGGCCGTCGATACCGCCCAGGTCCACGAACGCGCCGTAATCGGTCAGGTTCTTGACGACACCCTTCAGGATCGCGCCTTCCTGCAGCTTGTCCATCAGCTGCTCGCGCTCTTCCGAGTGCTCGCTTTCGACGACAGCGCGGCGCGAGACCACGACGTTGTTACGCTTGCGGTCCAGCTTGATGAGCTTGAACTCGAGTTCCTTGCCTTCCAGGTAGGCCGGATCGCGCACCGGGCGCACATCGACCAGGGAACCCGGCAGGAAGGCGCGGACATCCTTGATGTCCACGGTGAAACCACCCTTGACCTTGCCGCTGATGCGGCCGGTGATGGTTTCGTTCTTTTCCAACGCTTCTTCCAGCTCGTCCCACACCATCGCGCGCTTGGCCTTCTCGCGCGACAGGACGGTTTCGCCGAAGCCGTTCTCGATCGAGTCGAGGGCGACCTTGACGATGTCGCCTTCGGCGACGTCGATTTCGCCAGCGTCGTTACGGAACTGTTCGATCGGCACGATGCCTTCGGACTTCAGGCCAGCGTTGATCACCACGACGTCGCCGCGGACTTCAACAACGGTACCGCTGACGATGGCGCCCGGCTTCAGCTTGGCCAGGTTGGCCTGGCTGGCTTCAAACAGTTCGGCAAATGATTCGGTCATTAGATTTACTCTGTTGGACACATGGGTCGGTGGCGTCCCCTTCAGGGGAATGGCGACCGCCCGCCTGTTGGTCGACCCCGGAAACGCAGGTCGTGTGTAGTAGGAAAACCGCCACGCATCATTGCGCGACGGAGCTGGTACAGCACTGCTATGCGCGACCACCACCGATGTTGCTGGCAGTGCTCCCGCGCGAACGGATCAGGCAGCCGGAACCGGAAGCAGATCCATCACTCTGGCAACGACATCTGCGATGCCGATGCCTGTGGTGTCGATGAGGACAGCATCGTCTGCCGGCTTCAGGGGCGCCACGGTACGCTGAGCATCACGGGCGTCGCGGGCCATGATCTCACGCAGGAGGTCATCAAAGTTAACAGAAACCCCCTTGTCTTTCAACTGCTTATGCCGGCGCTCGGCGCGCTCCTCGGCACTGGCGGTCAGGAAGACCTTGTAGGAGGCGTCCGGGAAGATCACCGTGCCCATGTCGCGGCCATCGGCGACCAGGCCGGGCAGCTCCCTGAATGCGCGCTGGCGCTCCTTCAGGGCGGCCCGGACTTCGGGAATGGCGGCAATGGCCGAGGCCAGCGCACCGGTGGTCTCCAGACGCAGCTCGTCGGTGGCGTCGGTACCGTTCACCATGACCCGCATGGCCTCACCCTGCTCCACAAACTGAACGTGGGTATCGAAGGTGCAGCGGACCAGCGCCGAGGCGTCGGAGGTGTCGATGTCGGCCCAGCTCGCGGCCACGCCCACTGCCCGGTACAGCGCGCCCGAATCCAGGTAATGCCAGCCCATCCGGCGCGCGATGATGCGGCTGATGGTACCCTTGCCAGCCCCTGAAGGGCCGTCGATGGTCAGGACGGGAGCGAGTGGATTCATGGGGTTCCCAGAGCGTGTGAAGGGGTCATTCTAGCCCCTGTCAGACGCCCCCAACGGGATCTTTTGTGCAACCACTTGAAACCACGAGGAAAAGCCCGGTAGAATGGCGGGCTTGAACGAGCGTCAACTGCCGATTGTCTTTCGCATATCGCGGCCACGCTCCACCCGAACAACTACTGTTTACGCCGAGGTATGCCATGAAAGTCCTGTCCTCCCTGAAGTCGGCGAAGGCCCGTCACCGTGACTGCAAGGTCGTGCGTCGTCGTGGCAAGATCTTCGTCATCTGCAAGTCGAACCCGCGTTTCAAGGCGCGTCAGCGCTAAGCCTCACAGCCTTCGCGGCTGCGGCTGGCCCTACGCGGGGCCGACCCGATGCAAAAAGCCGCCTTCGGGCGGTTTTTTGTTTATGCGGCTTTTTCCTGCCGTTTTTGCTGTAATCGCCTTTCTTGACCACTGGGGAGTAGATCGAGATGAAGCGTTACCTGTCCGCCCTGGCCGTGATGGCCACCCTGGCCGCCGCCACGCCGGCGCTGGCCGACACCCTGCTTGTCGACCGTGCCCGCGAGAAGCCGGCCGGTGCCCTGCCCGTGCGCGGCCAGAGCATGCAACAGGTGCAGGCGCAGTTCGGCGCGCCGAGCGAGCAGCTGCAGCCGCGTGGCGGGCAGAAGCGGCAATGGCCGACCATCAACCGCTGGGTGTACCCGCAGTTCACCGTCTACTTCGAGAAGCAGAAGGTGATCGACGTGGTGGCCAACCAGGCGGACCCGAACGAAATCGGCCCGAAACCGCCGATCCGTTGATCCCTTTACCCGCCATGGGCGGGCCTGTGTAGCGAGACCATGAACCAGACCCTTCGTTTTCCTGCCGAGTGGGAAGCCCAGAGCGGCGTCCTGATTGCCTGGCCCACCGCCGATACCGACTGGGCAGACCGCCTGGGCCAGGTGGAAGAAACCTACATCGCCCTGGTCGCGGCCATCACCCGCTTCCAGCCGGTGCTGATCTGCGTGGCCGATGACGATGTGGAGACCTATGCCGAAATGCGGCTGCGCTCCAACCGCATCGACATGGACAAGGTCCACTTCACCACGGCGGCCTACGACGATACCTGGCTGCGCGACTCCGGCCCGATCACCCTGCGCCGCGCCGATGGCAGCTTCCAGCTGCTGGATTTCCGCTTCACCGGCTGGGGCGGCAAGTTCGACGCCACCCTGGATGACCAGCTGGTGGGCGTGCTCGACCAGGCCGGCGTGTTCAACAACGCCTCGGTGCGCAGCATTCCGTTCGCACTGGAAGGCGGCGGCATCGAGACCGACGGTGAAGGCACCCTGCTGACTACCTGGAAGTGCCTGCACGAGCGCCACCCGGACCGCGACCGGGCAAGCCTGAGCGCCGACCTGGCCGACTGGCTGCAGCAGGACCGCGTGCTGTGGCTGGACCACGGCTACCTGGAAGGCGACGACACCGACGCCCATATCGACACCCTCGCCCGCTTCGCCTCGGCTGACAGCATCGTCTACCAGGCCTGCGACGACGAGAGCGACTCGCACTATGCCGAACTGCAGGCGATGGGCAATGAGCTTGCCGCGCTGCGCACCAAGGACGGCCAGCCGTATCGCCTGTTCCCGCTGCCGTGGGCACAGCCGGTGATCGACGAAGGCCGTCGCCTGGCTGCCTCGTACGCCAACTACCTGATCGTCAACGGCGCGGTGCTGATGCCGGCCTATGGTGATCCGGCCGACGACCTGGCGCGTGACGTGCTGGCGCAGGCACACCCGGGCCGCGAGATCGTGCAGGTGCCCTGCCGCTCGCTGATCTGGCAGAACGGCAGCCTGCACTGCATCACCATGCAGTTGCCGGAAGGCCTGCTGAAGGCCTGATGGATGACGCCGGGCCCCGCCCGGCGCCGCTTTTGCAGAGTCGAGCCATGCTCGACTGGCTTTTTGTAGAGCCGAGCCCACGCTCGGCTGGACGCTTGCACGATTGAAGCAGACCACAGCCGAGCATGGGCTCGGCTCTACAACACCGGCCATTCAGCGCGCGACACGCCGTCGCCGCCCATCCGCGCTAACATGCTGGTTTTCCCCCGCAGGAACGCCCCGCATGAACTCGCGCAGCCCCCTTACCGTCGCCCTGATCCAGGAGCGCAACCACGGTGATGCCGCCGCCAACCTGGCGGTGATCGAAGCACGCGTGGCCGAGGCGGCTGCGCAGGGTGCCAAGCTGGTGCTGCTGCAGGAACTGCACAACGGCCCGTACTTCTGCCAGCACGAGTCGGTGGACGAGTTCGACCTGGCCGAGCCGATTCCGGGCCCGAGCACCGAGCGCTTGGGCGCGCTGGCGAAGAAGCACGGCGTGGTGCTGGTCGGCTCGCTGTTCGAGCGCCGTGCTGCCGGCCTGTACCACAACACCGCGGTGGTGTTCGAAAAAGACGGCACCCTGCTGGGCAAGTACCGCAAGATGCATATCCCGGACGACCCGGGCTTCTACGAGAAGTTCTACTTCACCCCGGGCGACATCGGCTTCAAGCCGATCGATACCTCGGTGGGTCGCCTTGGCGTGCTGGTGTGCTGGGACCAGTGGTACCCGGAAGCGGCGCGCCTGATGGCGCTGGCCGGTGCCGAGCTGCTGCTGTACCCGACCGCGATCGGCTGGGACCCGGACGACGTGCAGGACGAGAAGACCCGCCAGCGCGACGCCTGGGTGCTCAGCCACCGTGGCCACGCCGTGGCCAACGGCCTGCCGGTGCTGAGCTGCAACCGCGTCGGCCACGAGGCTTCGCCGCTGGGCGCGTCGGGCATCCAGTTCTGGGGCAACAGCCACGTGCTGGGCCCGCAGGGTGAGTTCCTGGCCGAAGCCGGCACCGACGCCACCGTGCTGCTGTGCGATGTCGATCTGCAGCGCAGCGAGCATGTGCGCCGCATCTGGCCGTTCCTGCGTGATCGCCGCATCGATGCGTACGGCGACCTGCTCAAGCGCTACATCGACTGAGCCGGAGCCCGCGCATGGCCGTCCTCATCCGTGATGCCGGCCCGGCCGACATCGACGCGATCACCGCGATCTACGCGGTGGAAGTGACCGACTTCGTCAACACCTACGAATACGACATCCCGGACGCGAGTGAGATGCTGCGCCGCATGCGCGACATCATCGACCGCGGCTTCCCCTACCTGGTCGCCGAAATCGACGGCCAGGTCGCCGGCTATGCCTACGCCAACACCTACCGCACCCGCGTTGCCTACCAGTGGACCGTGGAGAACTCGGTCTACGTCGATGCCGCGTTCCAGGGCCAGGGCGTTGGCACCGGCCTGCTGCAGGCGTTGATCGATGCCTGCGTGGCGCGTGGCTACCGGCAGATGGTGGCCGTGATCGGCGAGCCGACCAACGCCGCGTCGATCAAGCTGCACGAACGCTTCGGCTTCGAGCTGGTCGGCGTGTTCCGTGGCCTTGGCCGCAAGCACGGCCGCTGGCTGGACACCGTGCAGATGCAGCGCGCGCTCGGCGATGGCGCCGACACCGCACCTTCCAATGAATGAACCCATGACTGAAACCCTTTCCGAAACCGGCGACGACCTGTTCGCCGGCCAGCCGGTGCGCGTCGTCGAACGCGACGGCGTGCGCTACACCCTGCTTGGCACTGCCCACGTCTCCCGCGCCAGCGTCGAGGCGGTTGAAAAAGCCATCGACAGCGGCCGCTTCGACGCCGTTGCCGTTGAACTGGACCCGCAGCGCCTGCAGGCACTGAGCGACCCGGACACGCTGGCCAAGCTCGACCTGGTCGAGGTGATCCGCAAGGGCCGCGTCGCCCTGTTCGCCGCCAACCTGGCCCTGTCCGCCTATCAGCGCCGCCTGGCCGAACAGCTGGACATCGAGCCGGGTGCCGAACTGAAGCGCGCGGTGGAACTGGCGCGCGAACGCAACCTGCCAGTGCACCTGATCGACCGCGAGGTTGGCCTGACCTTCCGTCGCGCCTCGCAGCGGCTGGGCTTCTTCGGCAAGCTGAAACTGGTCGCCGGTCTCGGTGCTGGCCTGTTCTCGTCCGAGGAAGTGGGCGAGAACGAGATCGAGAAGCTCAAGCAGGGCGACATGCTGGAGTCGAGCTTCGGCGAGTTCGCCAGCGAGAGCCCGGCGCTGTACGAGACCATCATCGGCGAACGTGACCGTTACATGGCCACCCGCCTGCGCGAGGAACATGACCCGCAGCAGCGTGAAGTGCTGGCCGTGGTGGGTGCCGGCCACCTGGCCGGGCTGGCGCGCCACCTGGAAACCGACACCGAAGCACCGGCACCGCTGCGCGCCGAGCTGGAAGCGGTGCCGAAGAAGCGCAACATTCCGTGGTTCACGCTGGGCATCCTGGCCATCGTAGCGACCGGCATCGGCGTAGGTTTCTACCGCGGTGGTCTGGGCGTGGGCACCGAACTGCTGGCGACCTGGGCCATGTATACCGGCGGCCTCGCCGGCCTGGGCTGCCTGTTGGCCGGCGGCCATCCGCTGAGCATCCTGACTGCGATCGCGGTGGCCCCGTTCAAGCCCTTCCGCCTGAGCATCCCGACCGGTGCGTTCTCGGCGCTGGTGGAAGCACGCCTGCGCAAGCCGGCGTACGAAGACTTCCTGAAGCTGCGCGACGATGCGCAGAGCCTGAAGGGCTGGTATCGCAACCGCGTCACCCGCGTGGTGCTCACCTTCATGCTGACCAACATCGGCAGCATGCTCGGCCTGTGGTTGACCACCTTCAAGGTGTGGGGCAAGGTCGCCGGGTAAGCCTTTCAAGCGGACACAGAATCTGTAGCGCCCGAGCCCATGCTCGGGCGACGCCGCGACGCGGCGAACAGCAGCCGAGCATGGCTATGCCGGCCGTCCTGGCCGACACCCTTCGGGCCGTCGCAAGCGACGTTGGCAGCGGCTCCTGCCGCTGCCTTCGGCTACAGAGGAAAACAGACGCAGCGAGCAAAAAAAGGGGGAGGCCGCCCCACTACGACCGGCCTCCCCCACACCACAACACGTTGTCGCGCCCTGCGGTCGAGCAAGCTCGACCGCTACACCGGGGTACCCGCCACGACCTCCAGACCGCGGGCGCGGCGGATCAGCCGCGTCACGGCACTGCGAAGGTCATCCAGCACCGCATAGATGGTCGGCAGGAACAGCAGGCTGACCACGGTCGAGAACGCCAGGCCGCCGGCAATCGCGCGTGCCATCGGCGCGTACTCGGGGCCATTGCCGAACATCTGCGTATTGGTCAGCGAGATCGGCACCATCGCCAGGATCGCCGTGCCCATCGTCATCATGATCGGGCGCAGGCGCTCGCGTGAGCCTTCAACCAAAGCCTGCGTTCGGCCCATGCCGCCGCGCCGCAGGTTGTTGATGTGCTCGATCATCACGATGCCGTTGTTCACCACCACGCCCATCAGCACCAGGATGCCGATGAAGGACATGATCCCGAACGAGGTACCGGTGATCCAGAACAGCCAGAACACGCCGAAGATCGAGAACAGCACGCCACTCATGATCGCCGCCGGGAACAGAAGCGATTCGAACACCGCCGCCATCACCACGTAGATCATCACCAGCGCGATCAGCAGGTTGAACACCATCTGCTGCATCGCCTCGTCGTCGTTGCCGTAGTCGCCGCCATCGAAGGTGAAGCCATAGCCGGCCGGGAAGTTCATCGGCTTGAGCACGGACTCCATCGCCTTGCGGCCATCGGGTGCGGTGATCTTTTCGGCTAGGTTGGCCTTGATGGTCAGCGTGGTCTGGCGGTTGGTGCGGCCGATCTGGGTGGCCGACGAACCGACGTCGACGGTGACCAGGCTCAGCAGTGGCACGCTGCGGCCGTCGCCGGTACGTACGCTGAAGCCGGCCAGATCCTCGGGGCTGCTCTGTTCGGCACCTGCGAAGCGCACCCATACCGGTACTTCGTTGTCGCCGCGGCGGAACTCGCGCATCGGCGCACCGCGCAGCGCCAGGCCGACGAAGCTGGCCACCTGCTCGGCATTGAAGCCGAATGCGGCGGCGCGCTCGCGGTCGACACGCACCTTCAGCTCGCCGCCCTTCTCGCCATTGTCGATGCGCACGTCGCGCAGCTCGGCGCGCTGGGCCAGCAGCGGCACCACTTCCTGGCCGATCTCCTGCAGCATCGAACTGGAGTCGCCCACCAGCTGCACCTGCACGCCCTGGTTGCCACCACCACCGCCATCGCCGCCCTGGTTGCCGACGAAGTAGTCGGTGCGGGCCGACTTCGGAAGACCCTTGCGCAGCTCTTCCTGCAGCGCCTTGATGTCCTTGGCGTACTTCTCGTCCAGGGTGACCACGGTCGAGCTGCCTTCCTGCTCGCTGTACCAGGAATACACCTGCTTGACGTGCAGGCGCTCGCGGTTCTGGTCGATCCAGTTCTCCACCCGTGCTACTTCATCGGACATCTGGCGGTAGGTGTAGGCGCCCTTCCACATGTAGCCGATGAAAATGTCCTTGCCGCCGTCACCGCCGAACATGTCGATCTTGGTCAGCTTCATCGGCACCAGGCTGACCAGCACCACCAGCAGAATGCCGAGCAGGCTCCAGCCACGATGGTGCAGCGACCAGTCCAGCAGTTGCGCATAGCGGCGCTGCAGGCGCGCGATCATGCCGGTCTGCGAGTGCACCAGTTTGGGCGTGGCCATGCGCGCGGACAGCATCGGGATCAGGCTGACCGCAACCAGCCACGATGCCAGCAGCGAGACCGAGATGGTGATCGCGATCTGCGCCATGAAGATGCTGATGTTGTTGGTCTCGCCGAACAGGTTCGGCACGAACACGATGCAGTGGCACAGCGTGCCGGCGCTGAGCGCGATGGCCACGTTGCGGGTGCCGATGATCGAGGCCAGCCGCGGTTGCCCCGGCATGCGCTCGCGCTCCTGGTAGATGCTCTCCACCACCACCACGGCGTTGTCGACCAGCATGCCCACCGCCAGCAGCAGGCCCATCATGGTCAGGATGTTCAGCGTCACCCCTACGAAGTACATGAAGCCCAGGGTGATGGTGAAGCAGATCGGAATGGCCAGGGTCACCATCAGCGTGGACGGCCAATGGCGCAGGAAGAAGAACAGCACCGTGATCGACAGGATCAGGCCGACCGCGCCGGCCTCGGCCAGTTCCAGCAGCGAGGAGGTCACCGCCTTGCCCTGGTTGTCGATCACCTTGATCTGCACGTCGCGCATCGACGCTTCCGCACGGATCGATTCAACCTCGGCCAGTGCCGCGCGCGACACCTCCACCAGGTTGGCGCTGCGCTCCTTGAAGATGTCCAGGCCGACGGCCGGGTTGCCGTCCAGGCGGCGCCCATAGTTCATCCGCGCCGGCTTCAGGCGCACGTCGGCGATATCACCCAGGCGCAGGCCCTTGGCGTTGATCACCAGGTCACGCATCTCCTGCAGGTCGGTGATCTCGCCTACCGGCTGCACGCGCACGCGCTGGCCGTTGTCGTCGATCTGCCCGGCCGAGATCGAGAAGTTCAGCGTGCGCAGGCGCTCGCTCAGCTCGTTGATGCTCAGCCCGTGCGCGTTGAGCCGGTTCGGATCGATGGCGATCTCCACCTCGTTCGGCGGCGCGCCGGTGATGTCGACGCGGGCCACGCCGGGAATACGCTCGATGCGCCGCTTGAACTCGCGGTCGAGCATGTCATAGGCGGTGGTCAGGTCGGTGGTGCTGGCCAGGCGCACCTTCAGCACCGGCTGGTCACTGCTGGACCACTTGAACACGTTGTAGCGCTGCAGGTCGTCAGGCAGGTCACTGCGGATCGCATCGATGCGCTCACGTGCATCGGAAGCGGCAATCGCAATGTCACGATCCCAGTCACTGAACTCGATGTAGATCAGCGCCGCCTCGGAGGTGGCCGACGAGCGCATGCGCTTGATGCCGGTCATCGTCGCCAGCGACTCCTCCACCGGGCGGATGATGGTCCGTTCCACTTCCTCCGGGGTCGAGCCGGTGTACGGAATCTGCACGAACAGGAACGGCGCGGAGATGTCCGGCAGTGCTTCCAGCGGCAGCCGGAACGAAGCGATCAGGCCGATCACCACCAGCGACACGAAACACATGATGGTGGTGACCGGACGGCGGATGGAGAACTCGGCCACACTCATGCCGGTTCCTCCCCACCCGCCGCGTTGCCTGCGCTGCCCGGCTCGATCTCGCCGGCATGCTTGCGGCCGCGTTCGCGGTAGTAGGCATCGCCACGACGGTCCATCAGGTCGTACACCACCGGGATCACCAGCAGGGTGAGCAGGGTCGACACCAGCAGGCCGCCGATCACGGTGATCGCCATCGGGGCGCGCACTTCAGCGCCCTCGCCCATCGCCACCGCCAGTGGCAGGAAGCCGAACAGCGTGCACAGGGTGGTCATGATGATCGGCCGCAGGCGCGAGCGCGCCCCTTCCACCAGGGCCTCGTGCTTGGCCACGCCGGCCTCGCGCAGCTGGTTGACCTTGTCGATCAGGATGATCGCGTTCTTGGTGACCAGGCCGACCAGCAGGATCAGGCCGATGAACACCACCACCGAAATGGGCTTGCCGGTCAGCATCAGCGCCAGGATCGCACCGACCAGCGCCAGCGGGATGGTGAACAGGATCACGAACGGGTGCAGCAGCGACTCGAACTGCGAGGCCATCACCAGGTAGACCAGGAAGATCGCCAGGCCGAAGGCGAAGATCAGCGACTTCGCCGCCTGCGCCAGTTCCTCACCCTGGCCACCGATGTGCAGGCCGACACCCGCGCCCAACGGCTGCTCGGCCACCATCTGCTGCACTTCGCGCATGGCCGCGCCAAGATCGATGTCGCGCAGGTTGGCCGACACCACCGCCACCCGCGTCTGGTCGGCGCGATGGATCTCGCTGGGACCAGTGGTAGCCACCACCTCGGCCACCGCGTCCAGCGTGACTGGACGGGTGCTGCCCGGGTTGACGATCAGCCGGCGGATGCTGTCCACGCTGGCACGATCACCTTCCTGTGCACGCACCAGCACATCGATCTTGCGGTCGCGGAAGCTGTAACGGGTGGCGACATCACCGCGGACCTTCTTCACCACCACGTCGGCAATCTGGCGCGTGGTCAGGCCGAGCGCACCGGCGCGTTCCTGATCGAAGCGGATCTGGATTTCCGGGAAGCCCTCTTCCACCGTCGACTTCACATCGGCGTAGTGCGCGTTGCCGCGCAGCATCGCCGCCAGGCGCTGGCCGGCCACTTCCAGGGTTGCCATGTCCTGCCCGCGCAGCTCGATTTCCAGCGGTGTGGAGAAGCTGAACAACGCCGGCCGCGCGAAATCGACCTGTGCACCTGGATGCTGGCCCATGGTGTCACGCAGGCGCTCGGTGATCTCGGCCTCGGTGCGTGCATTGCCACCGCCTTCCATCACCACGGTCAGCTTGCCGATGTTCTCGCCGCTCTCGGTGGGGCTGGCATCCAGGCGGGTGCCGCTGCCACTGACGCCATACAGCGAGGCAACGCCTTCGCCCTTGCCATGCGCCAGCTGCAGCTCGCGCACCAGCGCGTCGGTCTGCTTCAGCGGCGTGCCGGCCGGCAGCTTCACCGTCATCTCGAAACGGTCCTGCGCCAGCTGCGGGATCAGGTCGGCACCGAGCATCGGCACCAGCGCCATGGTCGCCACGAAGATGATCGTGGCCACGCCCAGCACCTTGCCCGGGTGCGCCAGCGCGCTCGGCAGCAGGCGCAGGTAGCCACGCTCGGCACCGGCGTAGGGCTTCATCGCCAGATCGCTGGCCTTGCGCATCACCGGGCCCACCACCGCCACCACGCCGCGCCACAGTCGCACCACCAGCCAGGCCAGCGCGTAGAAGCTCCAGCGCGCGGTCGCTACGGCACCACGACGGCCCAGCGCCACCGGCTTCTGCCAGCGGTTCTGCGGCTGCCACGGTGCGTTCGGCGCTTCCTCCGGGAACGCCAGCGGCGGCCGTCCCTTCAGCGAGCTCAGCATCGGGATCAGGGTCATCGACACCAGCAGCGAGATCGCGATGGCGATCGCCACGGTCAACGCCTGGTCGCGGAACAGCTGGCCGGCGATGCCATCAACGAACACCAGCGGCAGGAACACCGCGATGGTGGTCAGGGTCGAGGCAACCACGGCCATGCTCACTTCGCGGGTACCGGCGATGGCCGCCTGCAGGATGCCCAGGCCACGCTCGCGGGCCTTGGCGATGCTCTCCAGCACCACGATCGAGTCGTCCACCACCAGGCCGGTGGCCAGTGCCAGGCCGCCCAGTGACATCACGTTCAAGCTGAGGCCGAGCTGGCCCATGAAGAAGAACGTGGCGATGATCGAGACCGGCAGCGACAGGCTGATCACGAACGTACTCCAGCCATCACGCAGGAACAGGAAGATGATCAGGATCGCCAGCAGGCCACCGATCACCGCATCCTTCTTGACGTCGGCGATGGCGTGCTCGATGAAGCGCGACTGGTCCTCGATGGTGGTCATCTCGACGTCGGACGGGAACGTGCCCTTGATCTGCTCCAGGCGCTTGCGCAGAGCCTCGGCGGTGGACACGGTGTTGGCGTCACCTTCCTTGTAGATCGCCAGTTCCACCGATTCCTTGCCGCCCAGGCGGATCACCGCTTCACGTTCCTTGTAGCCCTGGCGCACGGTGGCCACGTCCTTCAGGCGCACCGGCACACCATTGGCAACCACGCTGGAGCCACCACCGGACGATGCGCTCTGCGCCGCCGAGGCCGCCGCGATGGCCGCCGCCGAACCAGTCGACGCGGCAATGTTGAACATCTGCTGCAACGCCGAATCCGCAGCACTGCCGTTGGAGGCCTGGGTGGTGACCAGCAGGTTGCGGATCTCTTCCAGATCAGCGAACTGGTTGACGGTACGCACCAGGAAGCGCTGTGAACCCTCCTCCAGGCGGCCGCCGGAGATGTTGATGTTCTCGTCCTTCAGGCGCTTGATGACGGTGTCGATCGGCAGGTTCAGCTGGGCCAGCTTCTGCTGGTCGATGTCGACCTGGATCTCGTCCTCAAGGCCGCCACCGACCTTGACCGCCGCCACGCCGCTGACCGGCTCCAGCTTCTTCTTCAGGTCTTCATCGGCATAGCGGCGCAGGCCGGTCAGCTCACGGACCGCATCGGCATCGCTGGTCGGCGCCACCTTGTTCGACAGCACCAGACGCATGATCGGCTCGGTGGACGGATTGAAGCGCAGCAGCACCGGGGCCTTGGCCTCCAGTGGCAGGTTCAGCGCTTCCATCTTGTCGCGCACCTCCAGGCTGGCCTGGTCCATGTTGGTGCCCCAGGCGAACTCCAGCACCACATCGCTCTGGCCGGTGCGCGAGACCGACTTCAGCTTGCGCAGGTTCTTGACCACGCCGACCGCCTCTTCGACCGGCTGGGTGATCAGGGTTTCGATTTCGGTCGGCGCCGAACCGGTGTACTCGGTGCGCACGGTCAGCGTCGGGTAGCTCAGGTCAGGCAGCAGGTTGACCTTGAGGTTGCCCAGCGCGATCAGGCCGAACAGCAGCAGGGTGACCGTGCACATGGCGATGGTCACGCGGCGGCGGGTGGCGAATTCCACCAGGCCGCCGCGCATGCTGGCGGCGGCGCCGTCGCTCGCCGGCGAGGCACCGTGGTCGTGGCCCGGGGCGGTCATTGCTTGCTCCCGGCCTTGTCTGCCGGCTTGGCCGACGCTGCAACCGTCTTCGCCTTTGCCTTCGGATCGGCGATCACCTGCACTGCGGTGCCGTCGCGCAGGGCGACCTTGCCGGCGGTGACCACCTGATCACCGGCCGCCAGGCCATCACGGATCTCCACCCACGGGCCCTCGGCGTAACCCAGCTTGACCGGAACGCGTGCGACCTTGCCTTCGCGCACCCGGAACACCGCCGGCTCACCATCGTCGAGCAGCGCCAGGCGCGGCACCACCAGCGCATCGGCACGCTGGTCGTAATCGATGCGGATGCGCCCGAACATGCCGGGCTGCAACGCGTGCGCGGCGCCGTCGAAGGCACTGACCACGCGAAACGTGCCGCTGCCCGAATCCACCACCGGCGCGATGCGATCGACGGTGCCGGTGAAGCTCTGGCCCTGCAACGCGTCGGCGGCCAGCGTCACCGGCTGGCCGGCGCGCAGGGTGGCCAGCTCACGCTCGGGCACGTTGAGGGTGGCTTCCAGCCGCGAGTTGTCGACGATGCGGAAGATCGGCGTGTTGATCTGCACGAAGTTGCCGGTCTTGATCGAGCGCGAGGCGATCACGCCGGAGATCGGTGCCACCACCGTGGTGTAGGACAGCTCCAGCGTGGCCAGCCGGTACTGCGCGCGGACGTTTTCCAGGTCGTAGCGCAGCTGGTCGACATCGGCGGCGCTGACCATCTGCTGGCCGACCAGCTTCTGTGCGCGCTGGTAGTTGTTCTCCAGCTTGCGCATCTGCGCTTCGCTCTGTGCCACGGCCAGCCGCGCGCGGTCCGGGTCCAGGCGCACCAGCGGCTGCCCGGCGGTCACCCGCTGGCCTTCCTCGACCAGCACCGCCAGCGCCACGCCGGAGGTCTTGGCCACCACCTGCGATTCGGCACGCGGCTCCAGCGCGGCGGTACCGGTGTAGCTGGCCGCAACGGCGCGATGGCTGGCCACCGCCACTTCGACCGGGACTGCGTCAACCTTCTTCTCCTCCTTGGTCTCGGCGGCCTTGGCTTCGGAATTGGGCCCTGCGGCGCAACCGCCCAGCAGCAGGGAGGTGGAGATCAGCAGTGCGGCAGCGCAGATTCCGCTGCGACGGCCGGACGGGAAGATTGGGTGTGACATCGTCAGGTCCCTGGAGGATGCGTGGACAGGTGTGGTAGCAAAGTAATGCACCACTTCACGGCAACACCATATCCCAAAGGTCATGGTGTCTTCACGCCATCGGTCGGACCGACCCCATTTCAGCTAGATGAAACCTGAGGCTATACTCGGGGCGTTCCGTACCCCACGCCGGAACGACCAGACCCGAATCCCCGGAAACGACACCATGCGCCCGCAGCCGCTCGCCGCTTGTCTCGCTCTGGCCGTCCTCCTGCCCCTTGGGGCCGCCGCACAGCCCGCTCCTGCTCCTGCCACACCTGCCCCGGCTCCGGCTCCCGCCGCTGCGCCGGCGCCTGCCGCCCCCACCGGCAACTTCGACAACGGCCGTGTCCTGGCCTATACCTGCCAGGGGTGCCATGGCATCACCGGTTACAAGAACGCCTACCCCAGTTACCGGGTGCCGAAGATCGGCGGCCAGACCCAGCAGTACCTGGCCCAGGCCCTGACCGAGTACCGCCAGGGCAAGCGCCGGCATCCGACGATGCAGGCGCAGTCGATGAGTTTCAGCGAACAGGAGATCGCCGATCTCTCTGTTTACCTGTCCACCGTCAAGTAAGGCCCGCCCATGTCGAAAGCCGCGCATCCGATGCGTCACGCCATCGCCCTGTCCGTTGCCCTGCTGCTGGCGGCCTGTTCACAGTCGCAGGTGGAAAACAGCGAGAAATCCGCCGCCGACCCGGGCCATGCCAGCGGCGAACACGGTTCTTCGTCCTCCGCTGGCCTGCCGGCAGGCCGCGAGGCCGCCGGTGAAGCCCGCGCCAAGGTGAAGGGGAAAGCCACCAACCAGAGCTGCATCGACTGCCACGGCGCCGACGGCAACGCGCCGATCGATGCGACCTATCCGAAGCTGGGTGGGCAGTACGGTGATTACCTGGCGCATGCGCTGCAGGCCTACCGTGCCGGCGACCGCCAGCATGCGCTGATGTCGCCACAGGCGAAGGACCTGAGCGATCAGGACATCGCCGATCTGGCGGCGTATTTCGGCAGCCGGCCGAGCCAGCTGCGGGATCTGCACGGGGTCAAATGACCGCCGGCGCCCCGGTGGGTGCGGACCGTTGATTGGTGGGTGCGGACCGTTGGTCCGCACGGACCATTGATTGCTGGGTGCGGACCGTTGGTCCGCACGGATCCGGATATCCACGCATGGCGTGGATCTACTGAGCCGAGCGTGGGCTCGGCTCTACATCAATCGGCGCAACCGCTGGCGCCGACCGATACTCAGCCTTCCAGCTCTTCCCAGCGCGCGTACGCGGCATCCAGCTCGGCCTGCACCTTGGCCAGCTGCTGCGTGTGCGCCGTCACTTCGGCACTGCTGCGGGTGTAGAACGACGGGTCGTTCATCGCCGAGGTCAGGCCTTCGATGTCGCCTTCCAGCTTCTCGATGGTCTTCGGCAGCTGCTCCAGTTCGCGCGCTTCCTTGTAGGCCAGCTTGCGCTTGGGTGCGGCCGGAGCTGCGGCAGTCGGGGTGGCCGGTGCGGCGACCGCCGGCTTGGCTGCGGGGGCGGCGGCAGGCGCAGCAATGCTGGCCGCATAACGCTGCCAGTCGCTGTAGCCGCCGACGTACTCACCGATCACGCCGTCGCCTTCCATCACCAGCGTGGAGGTCACCACGTTGTCGATGAAGTCACGGTCGTGGCTGACCAGCAGCAGGGTGCCGGTGTAGTCGCCCAGCAGCTCTTCCAGCAGCTCCAGGGTTTCCACGTCGAGGTCGTTGGTCGGTTCGTCCATCACCAGCAGGTTGGACGGCTGCGCGAACAGCTTGGCCAGCAGCAGGCGGTTGCGCTCACCGCCAGACAGGCGGGTGATCGGCGCACGCGCGCGCTCCGGCGTGAACATGAAGTCCTGCAGGTAGGCATGCACGTGCTTGCGCTTGCCGTTGAACTCGAGGAAATCGCGGCCTTCGGCCACGTTCTCGATCGCGCTCCAGTCTTCGCGCAGCACCGCGCGGTACTGGTCGAAATAGGCGATCTGCAGATTGGTACCCGCGTTGACTTCGCCCTTGGCCGGCTGCAGTTCACCCAGCAACAGCTTCAGCAACGTGGTCTTGCCGCTGCCGTTGGGACCGATCAGGCCGATACGGTCGCCACGCAGGATGGTGGTGGTGAAATCGCGGACCATGGTGCGCTCGCCGAAGGCGAACGAAATGTCCTTGACGTCGATCACCTTCTTGCCGGAGCTGACGCCCTGCGCGGCTTCCATCTTGACGTTGCCGCTGAGGTCACGCCGCTGCGAACGCTCGGTGCGCATCGCCTTCAGGCGACGCACGCGGCCTTCGTCGCGGGTGCGCCGGGCCTTGATGCCCTGCCGGATCCAGACTTCTTCCTGCGCCAGCAGCTTGTCGAAGCGGGCGTTTTCCTGCGCCTGCGCGTTGAGGCGTTCCTCACGGCGGCGCTCGTAATTGGCCCAGTCGCCCGGCCAGCTGGTGACCTGACCGCGATCGATCTCGACGATGCGGGTGGCCAGCGCACGCAGGAAGCGGCGGTCATGGGTGACGAACACCACGCTGCCGCTCCAGCCCTTCAGGAACGCTTCGAGCCAGTCGATGGCCTCGATGTCCAGGTGGTTGGTCGGTTCGTCCAGCAGCAACACGTCCGGGCTGGATACCAGCGCGCGGGCCAGCAGCACGCGGCGCTTCATGCCACCGGACAAGCGGCCGAACTCGGCCTCACCGTCCAGGTCGAGCTTGGTCAGGGTTTCGCTGACGCGCTGGTCCAGGCCCCAGCCGTTGGCGGCGTCGATCTTGGCCTGCACGTTGCCGAGCGCTTCGCCATCGAACACCTCGGCATGGCTGAGGTGGTGGAATTCGGCCAGCCACTGGCCCAGTTCGCCGAGGCCATCGGCCACAACATCGAACACCGAGCCGGCCGCGCCGTGAGGCACTTCCTGCTCCAGGCGGGTGACACGCACGCCCTGCTGCACGCGGACTTCGCCGTCATCGGGCTTGTGGTCGCCGGACAGCAGCTTGAGCAGGGTGGATTTGCCGGCGCCGTTGCGGCCGATCAGGGCGATGCGTTCGCCCGGCTCGATCGACAGTTCGGCCTTTTCCAGCAACAACGGGCCGCCGACGCTGAAGTCGACGTTCTGTAGGGTAATCAGAGGCATCCGGATATTGTACGGGTTGGGGGCGTCGGCCGGGTTGCACCCGGCATCCGCAGAGGCAACGTCAACCGCCAAAGCAACAGCTGAAGCGGGTTTCCTGTGGGATGGCGGGGTGGGTCCGGTTGCGGGGGACGCTGCAAGTACGTCCCTGTAAGCTCGATCGCCGCATCCATGCGGCTCACGCCCCCGCAACCGGACCCTACCCCGCCTTCGACAGTTTCAAGCCGCTGTTGGTAGGTGTCGACCTTGGTCGACACGGTAGATCCACGCCATGCGTGGATGAACGCTGGAGGGACTGTCGATGGATGGGATCGACTGGGGTTCTGATGGATTACCCCACCTCCCCCAACAACGCCTGCAACCCCGGCAGCCATTGCTTGCCCGGGTGGCGTACCAGCCACAGGGTGCGTTGCAGGGCGGGCAGCGGGGTCTCGAGCACGCGCAAGCGGCCCAGGGCCAAGGGCTCCTCCAGCGCGTGGCGCGAGAGGCAGGCCAGGCCGAGGCCGGCGATGGCGGCCTGCTTGATTGCTTCGGTATTGCCCAGTTGCAGGGTCTGAGCGAAGCCGCGCAGGTGCGGCAACAAGGCCTGTTCGACGGCCTCGCGGGTGCCTGAGCCCGGTTCGCGCAGCAGCCAGCGTGCGCGGCGCAGTTCGTCCAGCGACCAGCGCGCGGGGGCGTCGGCGGCGGCGACGATCACCAGCGGATCCTGCTGCCAGGCGGTCACCTGCAGGCCGCGTTCGTGGCATGGGCCTTCGATCAGGCCGGCGTCCACGTCCAGTCGCTGCACGGCGGCGACCACGCCGGCACTGTTGTCGATGCGCAGGTCGACTTCCGCCTGCGGCGCCTGCCGCAGCAGTTCGGCAATGCGCGGCGGTAGCAGGTAATTGCCGATGGTGGTGCTGGCGGCAAGCACCAGCCGCAGTGGCGCGCCCTGCGACGGGTCACCGCCGGCGGCGAGCTGGCGCTCGAGGTCGGCGGCGTTGACCAGCAGCGTGCGCGCGGGTTCCAACAGGGCGCGGCCGTGGCCGTTCAGCGCCAGGCGGCGGCCAATGCGGTCGAACAACGGCGTGCCGAAGTGCGCTTCCAGCTCCTGCAGGGCGGCGCTGCTGGCCGACTGCGAAAGCGCGATGGCCTGGCCGGCGGCGGTCGTGCTGCCGTGGTCGGCGATGGCGACGAAGACCTGCAGCTGGCGCAAGGTCAGGCGCATGGCATTTACCCGCTTGATAGGTAGGTTTCACCCATATTATTCGTTTTACAGGTCATCTTCTCAGGCGCACGCTTGCCCCATCACTCCAGCCCTACCTTGCCATGAACGCCCCCGCTCTCTCCTCCTGGTCCCTGCCCGCCCTGCGCCAACGCTGGCAGCCGCGCCTGCCCGGCCTGCTGCTGGTGGGCCTGATCGCCGCGGCGTCGCTGTACCTGGCCGAGCTTCCCTGGCTGCAGGCGCACGGCTTGAGCGCGCTGACCGTGGCCATCGTCGCGGGCATCGTGGTCGGCAACACTCTCTACCCGCGGCTGGCGCCGCGCAGCGCGGCCGGTGTCGGCTTCTCCAAGCACTGGCTGCTGCGCGCCGGCATCGTGCTGTACGGCCTGCGCCTGACCTTCCAGGACATCGGCCATGTCGGCGTCACTGGCGTGCTGATGGACGTGCTGGTGGTCGCCAGCACCTTCGGCCTGGCCTGCTGGCTGGGCGTGCGCGTGTTCAAGATGGAGCGCGAGGCAGCGATGCTGATCGGCGCCGGCAGCGCGATCTGCGGCGCGGCAGCAGTGATGGCCGCCGAACCGGTGGTACGTGGTCGTGCGGCACAGGTCACCGTCGCCGTCTCTACGGTGGTGGTGTTCGGCACGCTGGCGATGTTCCTGTACCCCGCGCTGTATGCACTGGTGCAGTCGCATGGCTGGCTGGCGATGGACGCACGGCAGTACGGTCTGTTCACCGGTGCGACGGTGCATGAAGTGGCACAGGTGGTGGCGGCAGGCCGCGCGGTCAACGAAGCGGCCGCCGACACGGCGGTGATCACCAAGATGGTGCGGGTGATGCTGCTGGCACCGTTCCTGGTCGCACTGTCGCTGTGGTTGGCGCGTGGTGGCAAGGCCAGCACCGACGGCAGCAAGGCGCGCATCGTGGTGCCCTGGTTCGCGTTCGGTTTCGTGGCGGTGGCCGGGTTCAACTCGCTGCACCTGCTGCCGGCCGGCCTGCAGGCGGGGCTGGTGCAGCTGGATACCGTGCTGCTGGCGATGGCGATGGCCGCGCTGGGCCTGACCACCCACGTCTCGGCGCTGCGCCAGGCAGGCCTGAAGCCGCTGCTGCTGGCGCTGATCCTGTTCGGCTGGCTGCTGTTCGGTGGCCTGGCGATACACCAGGGCGTGCTGGCGGTGCTGGGCTGAGCAGGAGCGTGCCGACCAAGGTCGGCACCCACCAGTAGATCCACGCCATGCGTGGATGGCGGCTCCAATTGGAGGTCAGAGCCCTTTCCTGGGGAAAGGGATCCGACCCCACCCCATCAGGCGGGACCGGCCTCGCGGACGGGTACAATGCGCCATGACTGACTTCTCGACCCTGCCGCTGAGCCCGGCCCTGCAGCCCGGCCTGGATGCCCTCGGCTACACCACCCTCACCCCCGTGCAGGCGCAGAGCCTGCCGGCCATCCTCGATGGCCGCGATGTGATCGCACAGGCACCGACCGGCAGCGGCAAGACCGCCGCCTTCGGCCTGGGCCTGCTGCAGGCCATCGACCCCAGCCTGATCCGCGTGCAGGCGCTGGTGCTGTGCCCGACCCGCGAACTGGCCGACCAGGTCGGCAAGCAGATCCGCAAGCTGGCCACCGGCATTCCCAACCTGAAGCTGTTGCTGCTGGTGGGCGGCGTGCCGCTGGGCCCGCAGCTGGCCTCGCTGGAAGGTCATGACCCGCACGTGGTGGTCGGTACGCCCGGCCGCGTGCAGGAGCTGGCACGCAAGCGCGCGCTGAACCTGGGCGCGGTGCGCACGCTGGTGCTGGACGAGGCCGACCGCATGCTCGACATGGGCTTCGAAGAGCCGATCCGCGAGATCGCCGGCCGCACCCACAAGGATCGCCAGAGCCTGCTGTTCTCCGCCACCTTCCTCGACAGCATCCGCACCATGGCGCGTGACCTGCTGCGCGACGCAGTGGAAGTGACCGTGGAAGGTGCCGACCAGGCCCCTGCCATCCGCCACCTGTTCTGCGAGGTGGAACCGGCGCACCGCCAGAAGGCACTGGCCGGCCTGCTGCTGAAGTACACGCCGGAATCGGCGGTGGTGTTCTGCAACACCCGCAAGGACGTGGACGAGGTGGCCAACTCGCTGCAGCAGTTCGGCTTCTCCGCACTGGCCCTGCATGGCGACATGGAGCAGCGCGACCGCGAGGAAGTGCTGTTGCTGCTGGCCAACCGCAGCTGCAACGTGCTGGTGGCCAGCGACGTGGCCGCACGCGGCCTGGACGTGGAAGAGCTGGCGGCGGTGATCAACTACGAGCTGCCGACCGACGTGGAGAGCTATCAGCACCGCGTGGGCCGTACTGGCCGTGCCGGTGCCAGCGGCCTGGCGATCAGCCTGGTGGCCGGCCGCGAGAAGACCCGCGCCGAAGCCATCGAAGCACAGATGGGGCAGCCGCTGGATTGGCAGAAGACACCGCTGGCGACTTCGCGCCCGGCCGAACTGCCGCAAGCCGCGATGCGCACGCTGCGGATCGACGGCGGCAAGACCGACAAGCTGCGCCCGGGCGACATCCTCGGTGCGCTGACCGGTGACGCCGGCCTGTCGAGCAAGTTCATCGGCAAGATCGCGATCTTCCCGACCCGCTCCTATGTGGCGATCGCGCGTGAGCAGGCCAACAAGGCCGTGGCCAAGCTGGAAGCCGGCAAGATCAAGGGCCGTCGTTTCCGCGTGCGGATGATGTGACTGAAGCAGCGTTGCCAACCTCGATTGGCAACGACCTGACCTGGTAGTGGCCAACCTTGGTTGGCCCATCCGTGGCGCCAGTCACGAAAGGCGCTGCCAACCAAGGTTGGCAACTACCGGCTCCAAGCCATTCGCTCTGGTAGATGCCAACCCTGGTTGGCACCCACCCTTCGATCAGAACACCAGTTCGGTGTACAGCGGCAGATCCGCTTCCCAACGGGCGCGGCCACCGAGGCCGTCCAGTTCGACCAGTACACCGGCACCGACCACGTCAACACCCAGGCGGCGCACCAGCGACAACGCGGCGACCAGCGTGCCGCCCGTAGCCAGCACGTCGTCGATGATCGCCACGCGGGCACCGGCCGGCAGCGCATCGGCGTGCACTTCGATGCAGTCGCTGCGGTATTCCAGCGTGTATTCCTCGCGCAGCACCTGGCCCGGCAGCTTGCCCGGCTTGCGCACCGGCACGAAGCCGACGCCCAGTTCCAGCGCCATCGCGGCACCGAGGATGAACCCACGCGATTCGATGCCGACCACTGCGTCCAGCTTCTGGTCGCGCCAGCGGTCGGCCATCGCGGTGATGGCACCGCGGAAGTCCTCGCCATGGGCGAGCAGCGGCATGATGTCCTTGAACAGGATGCCGGGCTTGGGGAAGTCGGCGATGTCGCGCAGGCGGGAGGCCCACTGCGGAGCGACGATGGCGTCGGTCATGTCACGTTGGCTATCTGATGGCGGCATAGGGTACCTGTTCCGGGCGCCGCCTGCCTGTTGGGGGGTATCGGCCGGGCTGCGCCCGGCACCTGCAGAGGCTTCAAGCCAAGGCAACGGCAAGAGCAACGGCAACAGCAGGATTCCTGTGGGATGGCGGGGTGGGTCCGGTGGCGGGAGACGCCGTAAACCCGTCCTTGGGGGCTTGGCCGCGGCATCCATGCCGCGGACACTCCCGCCACCGGACCCACCCCGCCTTCGACAGATTTCTGCGATCTGTCGGGCATTGCTTTCCGTAGATCCACGCCATGCGTGGATGAATCTTCATCGAAATCGAATATTTCGAAAATTGAACGAAGAGCATCCACGCATGACGTGGATCTACCGTGTCGACCAAGGTAGACACCTACCCACAGCAGCGGGAATCTGTCGGAGGTGGGGCGGTGTCGGAGTGCGGGGTGTCAGCCGCATGGATGCGGCTGCCAAGCCTACAGGGACGTACTTGCGGCGTCCCCGCACTCCGACACCGCCCCGCCAAATCACGGAATCCAGCTTTTGCTCTGGCTGTTGACCTGGCCTCTGCGGGTGCAGGGCGCAGCCCTGCCGAAACCCACCCTCAGGAACTGCAGGACAGCATCGAGCAGCCGGCGCGATTGTCCGCCCATGCCGGGCGCTTGCCCGTGAAGTGCTCGAGCCCCGGGCGCTCGGTGTATGGATCGCGCAGCACGTCCTGCAACGCATGAATACCGCCGAGGTCGCCCTGTTCGGCGCGGTCGATGGCTTCCTGCGCCAGCCAGTTGCGCAGCACGTACAGCGGATTGGCGGCGGCCATCTTCGCCGTGCGCTCAGTGACCGACAACGGATCGGCCTGCAACCGCACCGCGTAATCCTGCAGCCACTGCCCCAACGGCGCCTGCACGGCCTGCTGGCGCGCGTCGTCGTAGTACACCGCGTCCAGCAGCGCCGCATCCGGTGCCGCCGGATCGAGGCGCATCAGTGCGCGCCACGCCAGAGTCATGTCCATGCCACCGTCCTGCATCAGCTGCTGCCAGCGCAGGTAGAGCTGCAGGTCATCATCGTCGGCGGCGGCCAGGCCGAGCTTGGCTGCGGCATCGCGGCGCGTGCAGGCCACGAAGGTGGACTGATACGCCGCCAAGCCCGCCTGCAGCGGCGCCACATCGGCAAACAACGGCGACAATGCCTGCGCCAATCGGCTCAGGTTCCAGTACGCCACCTGCGGCTGGGTACCGAAACGATAACGCCGGCCCTGCGCGTCGGTGGTGTTCGGCGTCCACTCCGGGTCGAAGTCCTCGACCCAGCCGTAGGGACCGTAGTCGAGCGTGAGGCCGAGCACGGACAGATTGTCGGTGTTCATCACGCCATGCACGAAGCCGACGCGCATCCAGTGCGCGATCATCTCGGCAGTGCGCACCGCGATCTGCGCGAACCAGTCGCCATACAGCGCCTCGCCCTGCCCTTCCAGTTCGGGGAAATCACGTGCGATGCAGGCATCGACCAGCTGCTGCAGCAAGGCGGTTTCCCCGCGCGACGCCGGCAGTTCGAAGGAACCAAAGCGCAGGAACGACGGCGACACCCGGCATACGATGGCACCAGGCTCTGCCCGCGGATGGCCGTCGTAGAACATGTCACGCACCACGTCGTCGCCGGTACCGACCAACGACAACGCGCGCGTGGTCGGCACACCCAGGTGGTGCATGGCCTCGCTGCACAGGAATTCGCGGATGGATGAGCGCAGCACTGCGCGCCCATCGGCGCCGCGCGAGTATGGCGTGGGGCCAGCACCCTTCAGCTGCAGCTCCCAGTGGCGGCCATCCGGCGCGACCAGTTCACCCAGCGAGATCGCGCGGCCGTCGCCGAGCTGGCCGGCCCAGTGGCCGAACTGGTGGCCGCCGTAGTTGGCTGCCCATGGCTGCATGCCGGCGTACAGTGCATTGCCGCCGAACACCTGCGCGAAACCTTCGCTCTCGACCTCAGCGGTATCGAAGCCAAGCATCGCGGCGACGTCCGGCGCCCAGGCCAGCAGCGTGGGCGCCGTAACCGGGGTCGGCATCACCGGCGACCAGGCCGCGCCCAGCACTTCGCGCCGGCGCGGGCCGGATTCGGGGTCGCCCGGCAGCGTGTGCAGCAGGCGGTTGTCGAAACGGGGGCTGTCGGTATCCATGGTGCTGAAGATGGGGGCGACGGCCGCCCTCCTCAATTGCCGCTGAGCGCCTGCAGGTGGCCGCCGTGGGCCTCGGCACGCTGGTAGGCCGGGCGCTCACCGATACGCTTGAGGAAGCCACGCAGTGCCGGCTTGTCGTCGAGGCCACCACCGCGCGCTGCAGCGGCCTGGATCGGGAAGCTCATCTGGATGTCGGCCGCACTGAAGCGCTCGCCTGCAAACCACGGGCTTTCGGACAGGCGACGCTCCATCCAGTCCAGGTGCAGGCGCCGCTGTGGGCCGATGAAGCCATGCTCGGCCTTGTCGGCGATGCTGCGCGCGATCGGGCGGGCGAAGAAGGGCATCGGCGCATTACGGATGCGGCCCATCACCAGGGTCAGCAGCAGCGGCGGCATCGCCGAGCCTTCGGCGTAGTGCAGCCAGTAGCGGTAGGCGATGCGTTCAGCCCCGTCGGCCGGCATCGGTGACGGCGACAGCTGGCGCTGCGTGTCGTAGCGGTCCGCAAGGTAGTCGAGGATCGCGCCGGACTCGGCCAGTACCAGCTCGCCATCCTGCAGTACCGGCGACTTGCCCAACGGATGCACGTTGCGCAGTTCCGGCGGCGCCAGCAGCGTCTTCGGATCGCGCGGATAACGACGCAGTTCGTAGTCCAGCCCCAGCTCCTCCAGCATCCACAGCACGCGCAGGGAACGGGAGTTTTCCAGATGGTGGACGATGCGCATGGACGGTTCCGCGATGGGAGGATGCATCTGATCTTAGCCCGCCCGGCTGCATGCCTTTTGTAGAGTCGAGCCATGCTCGACTGTCTTTTGAAAGCCGTCGAGCGTGGTTCGACTCTACAAACAAAACGGCAGGCAATAAAAAACGCCGGAAGCTTTCGCTTCCGGCGTTCTGGCTACCAAACGGTAGCAGACGGATTAGACCGCCTGCACCTGGTCAGCCTGCATACCCTTCTGACCCTGGACGGCGATGAAGGTAACCTTCTGGCCTTCCTGCAGGGTCTTGAAGCCGGTGCCCTGGATGGCACGGAAGTGCACAAACAGGTCCGGGCCGCTTTCCGGGGTGATGAAGCCGAAGCCCTTGGCGTCGTTGAACCACTTGACGGTGCCGGTCTGACGATCAGACATTTGACTAACTCCTGAAACACATGTTGAAAAAATCGCAGCCACCGGGTATCGGGGCCGAGACTGAGTTGCAGGCGTTGGTAAAGCGGATCGATGAGCGGATCGTGAGATCAACTGCACCAGGCCACGATTCACGGTGACCCTAGCAAACACAGTGGGACGAACGATACGCGTGTTTTCTGCAAAAAGCGATAGCCCGGACGTTCATGGGCTGGCCCCGCCCGCTAGACGTGACAAGGGCTGGCAGCCGATCGAGGCTAACCCCGAGTCCCCATTCAGGATTTTCCTACCCTACACTGGGTAAATGACTGAAGCTGAAACCCAAGCTGAACCCGCTCTCCCCCGTATCTGGGTGGACGCGGACGCCTGCCCCACCGTCATTCGCGACATCCTGTTCCGTGCCGCTGAACGCGTTGGGATCGAGCTGACCCTGGTCGCCAACCAGTGGATCCGGACCCCGCCCTCACGCTGGCTGCGCTCGATCCAGGTCCCCCAGGGCCTGGACGTGGCCGACAGCGCCATCGTCGAGCGGGTCGCCGCCGGAGACCTGGTGGTCACCCAGGACATCCCACTGGCCGCGCTGGTGCTGGAAAAGAAGGCCGTGGCATTGAACCCACGCGGCCAGCTGTACACCCCCAACAACATGGCCGAGCGGCTGTCGATGCGCAATTTCATGGAAGAGCTGCGCGGCGCCGGGGTACAGACCGGGGGCCCGCCGCCGCTGGGCCCACGCGACCGGCAGCTGTTCGCCGCCGAGCTGGACCGCTGGCTGGCGCGGCGCCCGGTTCGCTGAACGGCCCTACCCGCTCTGGCCGGGCAGGCACAGGCGGCGCTGGCTGCTGAACCGCCGGGGCTCCCCGCTCAATGGATCGTCGAAGGCCAGCCCCTGCGCCAGCAGCTGCAGGGGCGACTCGTCCGTTTCATCCGGGCGCAGCCTCAGCTGCGGATACAGGTCATCGCCCTCGATGGGTGCGCCCAGCATCGCCATGTGCACGCGCAGCTGGTGCTTGCGGCCGGTTTCCGGCCGCAGCCGGTAGCGCCAGATCGGCCCCTCGGCCTCGATCAGCTCGATCCGGCTGCGCGCATTGGGCTCTCCCGGCACTTCGGCCATGCGGAAGAACGGTTCGCCCGGCACCAGCCGGCTGTCCCGCTGCAGCGGAAACGCCAGCCCGGGCAGCGCCGGTGCCAGCGCCTCATAGGTCTTCTCGATGCACCGCTCGCGGAACAGCCGCTGATAGGCGTCACGCGTGGCTGCCTGGGTCGAAAACAGCACCAGGCCGGCGGTCAGCCGATCCAAGCGGTGCAACGGTGCCAGCTCGGTGTTTCCGGTGCGCGCGACCAGGCGCGCCAGCAGGGTTTCGCTCACATAGCCACCGGCCGGCGTCACCGGCAGGAAGTGCGGCTTGTCGGCCACCAGCAGGTGCGCATCCAGATGCAGGATGCTCTCGGCGAAGGGAATCACCGGCTCGCCGGCAACTTCGCGGAAGTACTGGATTTCCAGCCCCACCTGCCAGGGCATGTCCGGCGCCAGTGCCCTGCCCTGCGCATCCTGCACGCGGCCACGGGCGAAACGGTCCTGCCATTGCACGCGGTCGATGCGCGGGAAACGCGCGCACAGGCCATCGAGCAGGCTGGGCCAGTGGCCGGGCGGCAGCTGCAGGCGGCTGGGTAAGGTCATGGCGTCCACTCCGGCCACGGAAAAGAGCGCAAGAGTGCCACCGTTGACGCTGTGCAGACAGACCGGCAACGGACACCCCTGGAGCAAACCTCTATCATTGTCGTCTTTAGTCCACGGATCCCCCATGGCTCTTACTGCCACCATCCGCAAGGCCGAACTGCAGATCAGCGACATGGATCGCGGTTACTACGCGACCCACAACCTGACCCTGGCCCAGCATCCGTCCGAGACCGACGAACGCCTGATGGTGCGCCTGCTCGCCTTCGCCCTCAATGCCGGCGACCGCCTCGAATTCGGCCGCGGCCTGAGCACCGATGACGAACCAGACCTGTGGGAACACGACTACACCGGCGACATCCTGCAGTGGATCGACCTGGGTCATCCGGACGAATCGCGCATCCGCAAGGCCAGCAACCGCAGCCGCCAGGTGCAGGTGGTGAACTACGGCGGCAACGCCTCGGACATCTGGTGGAGCAAGCAAAGCAAGGGCCTGGCGCGCTTCGACAACCTTTCGGTGGTCGACCTCGACGGGGCCTTCGTCGAACTGTGGGGCCAGCAGATCCAGCGCGCCATGCGCTGGAGCGTACTGATCCAGGACGGTGAAGTGCAGCTGCTCAACGACCATATCCAGCTCGACGTGATCCCGAACTGGCGCAAGCGCGCCAAGGTATGAGCACCATCCGTTGCGATGTGGTGGTCATCGGCGCCGGCGCGGCCGGGCTGATGACCGCAATCACGGCTGGCCAGCGCGGCCGCCAGGTGCAGGTGATCGACCATGCCAACAAGGTCGGCAAGAAGATCCTGATGTCCGGCGGTGGCCGTTGCAACTTCACCAACACCGGCACCACCCCGGCCAACTTCCTGTCGGCCAACCCGCACTTCTGCAAGTCGGCGCTGGCGCGCTACACGCCCTGGCACTTCATCGAGCTGGTGCACAAGCACGGCATCGCGTATCACGAAAAAGAGCTGGGCCAGCTGTTCTGCGATGTCTCGTCCAAGCAGATCGTGAAGATGCTGCTGGACGAGTGTCAGGCGGCAGGCGTACAGGTGCGTACCGACTGTGGCGTGCAGCGCATTGAGCACGGCAGCGATGGTTTCCGCGTACACACCACCCATGGCCTGTTCCATTGCGCCTCGCTGGTGGTTGCCACCGGCGGCCTGTCCATTCCCAGCATGGGTGCCACCGGGTTTGGTTATGAAGTGGCCCGACAGTTCGGCCACCAGGTGCTGCCGACCCGCGCCGGACTGGTACCGCTCACTCTCAGCGGCAAGCACCAGGAGCGGTTGGCCGATCTCAGCGGCGTGGCGCTGCCAATCGAGGCGCGCTGCAATGGAAAGAGCTTCCAGAACTTCATGCTGCTGACCCATCGCGGCGTGAGTGGCCCGGCGATCCTGCAGATCTCTTCGTTCTGGCAACCCGGTGACGCGCTGGAGCTGGACCTGTTGCCGGGCCAGGATGCCGGTGACTGGCTGCGCCAGATGAAGCAGGAGCGGCCCGCCGCCGAACTGCGCACGGTGCTGGGCGAGGTGCTGCCGAAGCGGCTGGCGCAGCGCCTGTGCGAGCACTGGCTGCCCGACCGCCCGGTGCGCCAGCTGGACGAGCCGGTGCTGCGCCAGGCCGCGCAGCTGCTGGGCGCATTCCCGCTGGTGGCCAGCGGCACCGAAGGCTACCGCACCGCCGAGGTCACCCTGGGCGGCGTGGATACCGCCGAAGTCTCGTCCTCGACGATGGAATCCAAGCGCGTGCCCGGCCTGCATTTCGTCGGCGAGGTGCTGGATGTGACCGGCTGGCTGGGCGGCTACAACTTCCAGTGGGCCTGGGCCAGCGGCCACGCGGCCGGCGGCGTGGTGTGAACCACATCGCCGTTCGATGCGCGCAAGGGGTGCGCGCATGGACGGTTCGCCGCGCATCGTGTATCTAGATTCGCAGATTGGGGAGCAGTGCATGCAGAACGCGAACGACATCACCATCCGCCTGCTGATCGTCGATGACAGCGGCGAAAATGCCGAAGCCATCGTCAGCACCCTGCGCAACAGCGGCATCGCGGTGCGCCCGTGGCGCCCACAGGATGCAGCCGAGCTGGCCCAGGTGCTGGCCAGCCAGGCCATCGACCTGGTGCTGGTCTCACCCTCGCCGGGCATCCCGCTGCCGCTGGTGGCCCAGCACATCGCCGCCAGCGGCAAGGACATTCCGCTGGTGCTGCTGGCCGAGCGCATCGACGAGGACGAACTGGTGCAGGCCAGCAGCCACGGCATCCGCGCCCTCGCCCTGCGCCAACGCCCGGAGCACCTGCTCGCCGTGGTCCGTGACCAGTGGGTGGACCTGCAGGCGCGTCGCGGCCTGCGCCGCATCGAAGCGCAGATGCGCGAGACCGAGCGCCGCTGCGATGCCCTCATCGCCTCCTCGCGCGATCCCATCGCCTACGTGCATGAAGGCATGCACATCCGCGCCAACGATGCCTATCTGGAGATGTTCGGTTACGAACATTTCGACGACATCGAAGGCATCTCGCTGCTGGACATGGTCGCCGCCCAGCACGTGGAGGGCTTCAAGCAGCTGCTGAAGGGCCTGAGCCGTGGCGAGGCGCCGCCGCCGCAGTACCAGCTCGACGCGCGCCATGAGGATGGCAGTGCGTTCCCGGCGACGATGGAGTTTGCCGCTGCCACCTACGAAGGCGAATCCTGCCTGCAGGTGGTGCTCCGCCGCCGCATTGAGTTCGACCCGGAACTGGCGCGCGAGGTCGAGGACCTGCGCCAGCGCGACCAGGTCACCGGCCTGCTCAATCGCCCGACCTTCATGCTGCAGCTGGAAAGCGCGGTGGCCCAGGCCGGGCGCAGCGAGGGCCAGTTCGGCCTGCTGCTGATCGAGCCGGACCACTACGCACGCCTGCTGCCGGACATCGGCCTGGCCTCGGCCGACACCCTGATCGGCGCCCTTGCCGGCCTGCTGGCCGAAGTCGTTGGCGAAGACGCGCAGCTGGCCCGCTTCGGCGAACACAATTTCGCCGTGCTGCAGGCCGGGCCCTATGCGCAGACCGTGGCGCGGGCCGAGCGCATCCGCGAAGCCTACGCCGCACACGTCTTCAGCATCGGCGCGCGCTCGGCGACGGTAACGGTCAGCATCGGTGGCGTGCAGGTGGGCGAGAAGATCGCCAGCATCGGCCAGGTGCTGGCACGCGCCAGCGAATGCACGCAGGCCGCCGCCGAACTGGGCAACACCTGCCGCATCTTCGACCCGGCCGCTGCCGACCGCGTGGAGGAAGAACGCGTGCTGCGCTGGGTCGCCCGTATCCGTGAAGCGCTGGCCGGGGACGGCTTCCAGCTGCACTACCAGCCGGTGCTGAACCTTCAGGGCGAGTCGCTGGAACTGTATGAGGCCTACCTGCGCCTCGAGCACAATGGCGAACTGCTGAGCCCGACCGCGTTCCTCGGTATCGCGGAGGAACACGGCCTGCTGGCCGACATCAACCGCTGGGTGGTGTCACGGGCGATCGCGGTGCTGGGCCAGCGCGCACGCGAAGGCCATGCCACGCAGATGCTGGTGAAGGTAACGCCGGAATCGTTCGACGACCCGCAGATGATCGCCACCCTGCGCCGCGAGCTGCAGGCACAGGGGGTTCCCGGCGAACGGCTGTGGCTGCACGCGCCAGAAGCGAAGGTGTTCACCCACCTGCGCAGTGCGCAGCAGTTCCTTGCCGAAGTGGCGCCCCTGGGCTGCCGCATCGGCCTGGAGCAGTTCGGTTCGGGGCTGGATTCGTTCCAGCTGCTGGCCCACTTCCAGCCGCAGTTCCTCAAGTTGGACCGCGGTTTCACCAGCGATCTGGCGGCCACCCGCGAGAACATCGACCGCATCAGCCAGATCACCGCGCGTGCGCAGGAAGCCGGCATCCGCACCATCGCCGAGTTCGTCAGCGACGCCAACTCCATGACCCTGCTGTTCAGTGCCGGCGTGGATTACGTGCAGGGCGACTTCGTCGGCCCGGCGCTGCCGGAGATGGGCTTCGAGTTCGGGTGACCGAGGGTAGTGCCGGCCGCTGGCCGGCAGCCTCTGGTACCCGGGGTTGCCGGCCAGCGGCCGGCACTACCAAAAGAGAAGGCCGGCTTTCGCCGGCCTTTTCATTGGTCAGGTCATGTCGACCAGGTTTTCGATCTTCACATCCGGATTGACGTCGGCCTCGTAGTCGACGCCCTCCACACCGAAACCGAACAGGCGCAGGAAGTCGGCCTTGTAGCCGGCCAGGTCGCTGATCTCGTACAGGTTCTCGTTGGTCACCTGCGGCCACAGCGCGACCACCTTGCCCTGCACGTCCGCGGCCATTTCCTTGTAATCGGCACGCAGGCGGCCCTCGTCATCGACCAGCGCGACGGTATGGCCATCGCCATCGACCAGGTCGTGGCGCAGGCGATCGATCGCCACGCCGTCGGCCTTGCCGCCGTAGAGAATGTCGTACAGCACGTCGAGCTGTTCGATGCAGCCTTCGTGCGTGCCCTTTTCCTTCATCACCTTGAACAGCAGCGACAGGTACAGCGGCATGGTCGGAATGGCCGAGCTGGCCTGGGTGACCACGGCCTTCAGTACCGACACGCGTGCATCACCACCGATCTTGGCCAGCTTCTCGCGCAGGCCCAGCACCTTGGTGTCCAGATCCTTCTTGGCGGCGCCGATCGAGCCATTCCAGTAGATCGCCTGGGTGATCTCTTCACCCACGTAGGTGAAGGCGGTGGTGGTGCAGCCATTGGCCAGCACGCCGGCGTCGGCCAGCGCGTCGATCCACATCTGCCAGTCTTCACCGCCCATCACCGCGACGGTACCGGCGATCTCTTCCGGGGTAGCCGGCTGCAGATGGGTCTCGGTCAGCACTTCCTTGTCGGTATCCAGGCCACGCAGCGTGATCGGCTCGCCGATCGGCTTCAGCGTGGAGCTGATGATCTCGCCGGTCTTCGGGTGCTTGCGGCGCGGCGCGGCCAGGCTGTAGACGACCTGATCGACCTGGCCGAGATCGGCCTTGATCATTTCGATGGTCTTCGCCTTCACTTCATCGGAGAAGGCATCGCCGTTGATGCTCTTGGCGTACAGGCCGGCTTCGTCGGCGTACTTGTGGAACGCGGCGGAGTTGTACCAGCCGGCCGTGCCCGGCTTGGTTTCGCTGCCCGGGCGTTCGAAGAAGATGCCCAGGGTTGCGGCGCCACTGCCGAAGGCAGCGGTGATGCGCGCAGCCAGGCCGTAGCCGGTGGAGGCGCCGATCACCAGCACGCGCTTGGGGCCGTTCTGGATCGGCGGGCGCGCGCGGATGTAGTCGATCTGCTGCTTGACCGCGGCTTCGCAGCCGGTCGGGTGGGTGGTGACGCAGATGAAGCCGCGGACGCGCGGTTTGATGACCATGGATACCTCGGGTTGGCAGATGCGGCGCGCGGGGCGCTCAGCAGGAATACGGGCGCGCGCCTGCGCGCGCGAACCGCAGGATCGTAGTGCGCGGGGGAAGATTGCACAACCGACGCTGGCGTAGGGTGGTGTTTCTTTTGCAGGGTTGCACCCTGCACCCGCAGAGGCAACGTCAACGGCAGAAGCTGGGTTCCTGTGGGTTGGCGGGGTGGGCCCGGTTGCGGGGGACGCCGTTAACCCATCCTTGGGGGCTTGGCCGCGGCATCCATGCCGCGGACACCCCCGCAACCGGACCCACCCCGCCTTCGACAGATTTCCGCGATCTGTTGGAACGGCGTGCGGCCCTGGTAGGTGTCGACCTTGGTCGACACGGTTGAATTCATTCGATATCTGACAGATGTGTCGACCAAGGTCGACACCCACCAACAGCCGCAGGAATCTGTCAGAGGTGGGGCGGGGGGGGGGGGGGGGGGGGGGGGGGGGGGGGGGGGGGGGGGGGGGGG
>NZ_JBJNRH010000009.1:0-2137 GCF_045809185.1 Nocardiopsis yanglingensis
CCTTCGACAGATCATCGCGATCTGCCGGTAGATCCACGCCATGCGTGGATAACGTGGAAATGATCGAATTGTTCGTGTAGAGCCGAGCCATGCTCGGCTCAGATGCCTCGCGTACAGCAGCCGAGCATGGGCTCGGCTCTACAACGAGCGCCTGACTTTGCTTTTGATCTTTTGATTCTCTTCCGTGGCTGGCACGCGCAGGAAACTGTCAGGGGCCGGGCGGGTAGGCTGCGCAGGGGCGTGAGCCGCATGGATGCGGCGACCGAGCTTACATGGATGTACTTGCAGCGACCCCTGCGCAGCCTACCCCCCCGGCCCACCCCCTGAGGTCCGCTGTCCGAGGCCAACCCCCAGCCACGAGGGGCTCCGCCGTTGGCTGGAACCCATCATTCCACCACGGAATTGGCGCGCCGGCCCCGCTGGGCCTACCATCGGCGGTCCCCACCCCCACCACCCCTTCCATGTCCGCTCCCGCTTCCGCCGCACCGCGTCGCTGGTTCGTCGCCGGCGACTTCAACGGCTTCTTCGGCCTGGTCGTCGACAACCTCTCCATCCTCGGCTTCATCGCCATGGCCCTGGTCGGGATCTTCCAGTTCCCCGCCGACGTAGTGTTCGGCCGCATGTTCCCCGGCACCGCCTTCGGCGTGCTGGTCGGCAACCTGCTGTACACCCTGATGGCACGCCGGTTGGCCGCACGCACCGGCCGCGACGATGTCACCGCGATGCCGCTCGGCCTGGATGCACCGACCAGCATCGGCATGGCCCTGCTGGTGCTCGGCCCGGCCTTCATCGCCTTCAAGCAGCAGGGCATGGATCCGCACGCGGCGGGCATCGCTACTTGGCAGCTGGGCATGGCCGCGCTGGTCATCATGGGCGTGCTCAAGTTCGTGCTGTCATTCTTCGGTGAAGCGGTCACCCGCGCGCTGCCGCGCGCCGCGCTGCTGGGTTCCATCGCGGGCATTGCGCTGGTGCTGATGGGCCTGCTGCCGCTGCTGGAAACGCTGCGCTCGCCGCTGGTCGGCTTCACTACGTTGGGCTTGCTGCTGTATGTGCTGATCGCCAAGGGCAAGCTGCCGGTGCGCGGCCCCGGTGTGCTGTTGGCCTTCGTGTTCGGCACCGTGCTGTATTACGGCCTTGGCCTGGCCGGGCTGGGCGCACCGGGCTTCCACGTACCGGAGTGGGTGCCGCCGCAGGTGGTGCTGCCGCTGCCGACGCTGGGTTTCCTTGATGGCCTGCCTACCGCGATGACCTACCTGCCGCTGCTGCTGCCGTTCGGCCTGCTGATGGTGGTCGGTGGCATCAACGTGTCTGAAAGCGCACGCGCGGCCGGTGATGACTACCGCACCCGCGACATCCTGCTGGTGGAGGCGGTGGCCACGCTGGTGGCCGGTGTCTGCGGCGGCGTGGCACAGACCACGCCGTACATCGGCCAGCCGGCCTACAAGCACATGGGCGCACGCAGCGGTTACACGCTGCTGACCGGCCTGTTCGTCGGCATCGGCGGCATGCTGGGCATCATCTCGGGGCTGGTGCAGTGGCTGCCGCTGGCGGTGCTGGCACCGATCATCGTGTACGTGGCCATCGACATCACCACCCAGGCCTTCCAGGCCACGCCGCGCCACCATACCGGTGCGATGGTGTTCGGTTTCCTGCCGTCGGTGGCCTACCTGCTGGCGATCAAGGCGCCGGGTTGGATCGCCCCGGACCAGCTGCCGCAACTGCTGACCAAGCTCGACGGCCATGGCCTGCCGGAGCTGGCGGTGATCTTCACCCTCGGCAACGGCTTCATCATCACCTCGATGCTGTGGATCTCGGCAGTGGCGGCGATGGTCGATGGTCGCCTGCGCCGCGCCTGCGGTTTCCTGCTGGTGGCGGCGCTGTTGACCCTGTTCGGCCTGATCCACTCGGTGGACCCGCGCGGCGGCATCTACCTGCCATGGGATCTGGACGGCCTGGCGCGCATCATCAGCTGGCAGTTCGCCGGCGCCTACGTGGCACTGGCAGTGCTGCTGGGCCTGCTGTCACTGCAGAAGCAGGCGGTGAAACCGCTGGGTGAGAACAGCTGACCCCACGGTAGTGGGGGGCGCGGGGCCGCCCCACCCCGGGGGGCGGGCGGGGGGGGGGCCCGGCCGGCCGC
>NZ_JBJNRH010000009.1:2147-63183 GCF_045809185.1 Nocardiopsis yanglingensis
TCGCGGGGGGTCCCCCGGGGGGGCCTACACCCCCCCCCCCCCGGGTGGGGCCGCCCGCGCCCCCCCACTACCGTGGGCTTCGGCCGGATGGTGCAGCTGCCGGCCAGCGGCCGGCACTACCGCTCCCCATCCAGCTCAGGGTAGTGGCGGAAGATGCCATTGATGTTGAACGCCAGGCGCCGCTCCGAGGCCAGATAGGTGGCGATGTTGGGCCGCTTGGCTACCCGCTCCTGCAGCGCACGCAGCAGGGGCAGGGTCGGTGCCAGTGCCTGCATGCGCCGCGGGAACATGTAGTCCAGCCCGCTCAGCAGCTGGAACAGCGAAAGGTCCACATACGAATGCTCGCGCAGTGCATGGCGGCCACCGTTGGCGGCCAGCACCTGCTCGAAGTAGCCGAGGAACTTCGGCAGCCTCTCGCTGCGCAGTGAAGCGGCGCGTGCCTTGGCTTCGGTCTTCTGCTCTTCGTAGTACTTCGATGCAGCGATCGGATGGTGGGTGTCATGCACCTCGGCCACCAGGTCGGCGATGGTCAGCTGCAACTGCAGTGCCTGCGTCCGCCGCGAGGCCGCTTGTGGCACCAGGTCCAAGGTCGGGCCGAGAAAATCCAGGATGGCCGCAACCTGCGCGATGACCTGGCGGCCCGCCTTCAGGAACGGCGGCGCGAAGGGCTGCGCACCTTCACTGCCGCCATCGAGAAACGGCTGCATCACTGCATCGCCGTGCACCCGCGCCATGTCGATGTAGTCGGCGCCGGCATCTTCCAGCGCCAGCCGCACGAATTCACCACGGCCCTGGATGCCGGTCCAGTAATACAGCGCGTACTGCATGGTAGTGCCTCCACAGGACAAGGCCTACAGCCTCGCGCGCGGCATGCAAAGCAGGCGTGAGCGCGGCCTGGTGCAGGCCCGAACCCGAACGGTAGCGGAACAGGCGGGGAACCCGTTGGAACTGGTGGGGTCACACCTTCTCCATGCGTGTGAAACGAGGTGCTGCATCATGCAGAGTGGAAAGGCGGTATGGCCCTGGGTGTTGGGTGTAGTGGTGATCGGTGGCGCGGGCGGTTGGTTGTTCCGCGATCAGCTGAAGAGCTTGGCAGACGGTGTTTCGGTGCCGGTGCATTCAACCCCTGCCAGTACCAGCGCACCGTCACAACCGCAGGCGGCCGCAGAACCCGCGCCAGCGCCGCCTCCGATCAAGCATCCGCTGGATACCGAGGCCGCGGCAGATCCGGCGCTGCCGAAGCTGGCTGACAGCGATGCCGCTGCCTGGGGGGCATTGAGCCAGCTGTTCCAGGGCGAAGGGCCGCTGACCCTGCTGCTGCGTGACCATCTGATCCAGCGCCTGGTCACCCAGGTCGACAACCTGGACAAGCCCAGCGTGCCGCCGACCGCACTGGCCGCGCGGCCGTTGCCGGGCAATTTGCAGGTCGAGCCCGGTGAGGGCGGCGAACGCATCGCCGCCAGCAACGCGGCGCGCTATGCGCCCTACGTGCAGGCATTTACCGCGCTCGACCCGGCGGCAACGGCCACGGCCTACAAGCACTTCTATCCGCTGATCCAACAGGCCTACGTCGACCTGGGCCGGCCGGAGGGCTATTTCAACGACCGCCTGGTGGCGGTGATCGATCACCTGCTGGAGACTCCGGAACCGGCGCGGCCGGTGGCGGTGGTACGTGATGAACGGGGCCGCTACCGCTTTGTCGATCCCGATCTGCAGTCGCGTTCAGTGGGGCAGAAGGCACTGCTGCGCATGGATGCCACGCAGGAGCGTGCGGTGAAACAGCAACTGCGCGCGATCCGAAGTTCACTCACACGTGGCTGAAGGCTGCAGCGGCAGATGTCATTGCCACCGTGATACGGTCGGCGTCGGGTAGACAGGAGTAACCTCGATGCATCGAATGTGGTTGGGAGTGAGTGCGTTGGTTGCCACGGCAGTGGCTTCGGCTGCCGCCGTGGAGACGCCGGACGGCGAACTGAGCGATCCCTATCGCTACACCCGCAGCGTGCGCCTCGCGGAACTGGGAAGGCTGCAGGCGCTGGGCAAGGCCCAGGGGGCAAAGGGACTGCTTGGCCAGGCGGGCTTCTACCGGGTGCGTGGGGAGCTGGAACGCTCCAGCAAAGCCGCCCAGCAATGCCTGCAGGCCGTGGCCAGTGAACCGGCCGACAGCGTGAAGGGAGTTGAGTACCTGTGCTCGGCCACCCTGGCCGGAAATCTGCTGCTGCAGGGCGATATCGCCGGATGGGCAACGCAGATGCTGCAGGTCCGCACGCTGCTGGAGCGCGATATCCGGCCGTTGCTGAAACGTCAGATGGGCGACATCCATCTCGCCGGCATCAGTGAGCCGCATTTCGAGCGTTTCACCGCCTGGCCGCGCAATGCGCTGGCAGTGCCGGCGCCTGCCCGCGATGTCAGCGTTCCACTGCAGATGAACAACGAACTGCCGACGCTCGCCTTGAAGGTCCGTACCGCCACCGGCGAACGCGAGGTGCGCATGCATCTGGACAGCGGCGCGGCGCATTCGCGCATCGGGCGCACACTGGCGGCCGAACTCGGGCTGGAGCTGACCGAAGGTTTCATGGTGGCCGATGGCAAGCCCGGGCAGTTGTATGCGCTGGCGGCGCCGGCCGATCTCGAAATCGGCGGTCTGGCAGTGCGCGGCGTTTCCTTCGCGGTGCTGGGCCAGGACGATCTGCCCCGCATCGGCCTGGACGTGCTGCGCGCGTTGGGCCGGGTGCGGGTCAACAAGGATGCGCTGGTGATCCAGGCCACGGCCACCCCAGTGCCGTGCACGCGGCGGATGGCCACGCTGTCCTCGCTATGGGCGGATGCGTACGACGTCCGCTATCCGATCCGCGCCGGCAAGCAGAACGTCCTGGTCAAGGTGGATACCGGCTTCAATGGCGCCTTCCAGGCCCGTGGAACGCTGCCGGCAGCGCCGCCCGCGTCTGCGATCCGGCGCAAGAACGTGATCACCACTGCGGGCAGCGAAGACATCCAGTACGTAGAGGCGACCACGCCGGTGATGATCGGCGAGGAAGTGCTGAACCTGCCGGTGGACATCGGCCTGACACCGGGGCCTGACCCCCTGTTCAACCCGGACTGGCGGGTGGGTTTCGCCGCGACCCAGCGCTACAGCCTGTACATGGACGTTGCCGGCACCTATGGCTGCCCGGTTGCCATTGCTGCCGCGCCGCCGCTGCTGCCACCGAAACCGGCTGCAGCGCCGCCTGCCGGCGGCTGATCGCAGCTACAGCGTCTGCAGGAACGCCTCGATGTCCTGCAGGTCCTGGCGGCTGAGCCCGCGCGGCCGCAGCAGTGGATCAGGCGCAGGAAAGGGCGCCGCATCGGCCGGAGGCGAGGCCGGTGCACGCGGGCGCGCGCCGCCGACGTTGTAGAACACCAGTACGCCGGACAGCGTCGGGATCATGCCGTTGTGCATGTACGGTGCAGTGGCGGCAACGCCGCGTAGCGAGGGCGTCCGGAACCGGCCGCTGTCGGCGGGATCGCCGGTGAACTCATAACGCCCCAGATCCTGCCGCGCGCGCCCATGAAAATGCAGGCCCAGGTTGTGGAAGCCGTTGTCGGTGAGCGCCGCCCCGCTGTGGCAGTTCATGCAACCGGCCTGCGTGCGGAACAGGTGCAGGCCACGCAGCTGGGCATCGTCCAGCGCACGCGCATTGCCGCGCAGAAAGCGATCAAAGCGGCTGCTGCGCGGTGACAGGCTGCGCTCGAAGGCGGCGATGGCCTGGCCAAGCTGCGCGGCATCGATGCGCGGTTGCGCGAACACCGCGGCGAAGTCAGCGCGATAGGACGCATCGCGGCGCAGGCGACGCACGGCGCCCTGCGTGGTGAAGCCCATTTCGACGGGATCGGCGATGGGATGCAGTGCCTGCTGTTCCAGCGTGGTGGCACGGCCATCCCAGAACAGCGGTGCCACGTACGCGCTGGTAGCAATGCTGGGCGCATTGCGGCGACCGGGCTGGCGATCATGACCGAAGGACACGCGGCGACCATCGGCCCAGCCCAGGTCCGGGTCGTGGCAGCTGGCGCAGGCCAGTTGCCGAGACTTCGAAAGAACCGGATCGAAGAACAGCCGCCGGCCCAGTGCCACCTTGATCGGCGTTGATGGATTTTCCGCCGGATCGACTGCAGATGGCAGCGGGGCCAGTTCCTGCCAGACGACGCCGGTATCCACGTTGGGTGCGGGCCAGTCTGTGCTGGGCCCGTTGTACAGGACGCGCAGGCAGGCACCATCTGGCCGTGCAGGTAGCACGTCAGGGCAGGGCGTACTGCGCGCGGGCGCTGGCCCGCCTGTACCGCCCAGCAGCAGGACGGCGACGGGCAGCAGCAGTCGTAGGGAATGGAGGCGCTTCATCTGCAGTGGCCCGATACAGCTGTGCGGGCTCCAGGATCAGAAGGAGTAGCCCATTTCCAGCCAGAAACTGCGGCCGGGCTCGTAGTACATGGTGGTAGCCGCGGTGCCACTGGCGGTGGTCAGGTTGCTGCGGTTCAGCACGTTCTGCACTTCGATGCGTGCGTAAGCCTCCTGGTCGCGCGGAAATGAAAGGCGATATTCCAGGTTGGCATCCCAGGTCCAGGTGCCGGCATACTTTCGGCTGGTGAGGTTGGGGGCGGTGATGCCATCGATGGTCTGCGACGCTCCGGTGGAAAAACCTTCGAAGCCGGCGCGGTAGCGGAAGAAGTTGTTCCAGCTCAGGCCCAGCGCGGGAATCTCGGTGCGGGTGCTCAGGCGTGCACTCCACGGGCGCAGGAACTGGGTGGCCGGCAGCTCGTAGCGATACATCAGCTTGCCATCCAGGCGTACCAGCTCGAACATGTCGTCGCTGTCTTCGTAGCTGTTGTAGTTGCGCTTGACGTCGGTGTAGTCAGTCGAAAGCTGGAAGCTGCTGCGTGTGCCCAGCACGTCCCAGGGCCGCTGCGAAGCGATCGACAGGGTCCAGATCTCCGCATCGCTGCGGCCTTCGTTGGTGTATTCGAAGGTGTTGAGATTGTAGAGGGTGCGATCGGGGCCATCGACCTTGCGGCGCAGGATGTCCTTGCGCGTGGCACGGTTGACATACTTCAGGTTGAAGACCAGCCCTGCGACCCGCTGGTCCACGCCCAGGGTCCACTCATCGGTATAGGGTGAATCAACGTCACGCAGGCGGTTGGTCGCCACATTGGTGGTACGGGTGGCTTCCGCCCAAGGGGTGGATGCCTTGGTACGCACCAGCGTCTCGCGCAGGCGTTCACGGCCATCGCGCAGCAGGTAGCTGTAGAAGCTGCGGCCGTAGTAGCGGTTCACGCCGGCATTGATGACCGTGCGCTGGTCGCCCAGTACATCCCAGGAAATGGCCACTCGCGGGGACAGGTTGGTCTGGCTCCAGACGTTGTTGCGGTCCAGGCGCAGGCCCGGGCGGATGTTCCAGTGGCCCACCCGGATGTCGTCCTGCAGCCACGCCTCGTATTCCTCGCCGCTGACCTCGAACGTGCCGGCGTGGTAAAGCTGCTGCTGCTTGAAGTACTGTCCGGCGCCACCGGCACGCAGCGGCGAGAGCGAACACGAGAACGTATCGATGGTGCCGTCGGAAAGCCTGCAGCTGCTGGTCACGCCTGTAGACAGGTACACCGCATGATCGTTCAGGCGCTCATAGCTGCCGTCACGGTGCTGCACGCCCAGGCCGAACTGCAGGGAGTGCTCGCTGCGCCCGATCGTGAACATGTCCCGGTCCACCACCGCCCGGTAGCCGATGCGGCGGTCATTCTGGTCGACATTGCCGAAGCTGCCCTCGGAGCTGATGCCGGTCGGGCTCCAGTTGAATTCCTCGGAACTGGCCCAGTTGCGCATGTAGTCCAGGTCGCTGCGGCGTGAGGATTCCACGTTGCTGTAGTTGACCGTATTGCGCAGGGTCCAGGCGCCGTGGGTCCAGTTCGCACGCAGGGTGGCAGTGGGCCCGCCGGATTTGATGTCGAACCAGGAATCACGGCCGTTCATGATGTAGTAGCGGTCATCCGTGGGCGCATAGGAAAAGCTGGCCCCCAACTGCAGGCCATCGTCGTTCTGCCAGTCCAGGGCGACGCTGGCGCTGGTGTTCTCGCGCGTCTGGGTCTTCTGGTTGACGTCGTCGCCAGCAGAGTCGCGGCCGGCGGAGTAGGCGCGCAGCGGAATGTCCGAGTGGGTACGCGTGACCGTGCCGATGATGCCCAGGCCGAACGATGTGCGGCCCTCCAGGCGTGCGCCCACGCGGTACTTGTCGTACTGCGGCTGGTAGGCATAGGTGGCCGACTCCGCGTAGGTTTCAGCCTGCGCGTCGTTGGCGATGATCTGGTCCCAGGCCGAGCGCGCCATGCGCATCCACACCTTGCCATGCAGGCCATCGTTGGCCTTGCGGCTGCGTGCATCGACCACGCCGCCGGTGAAGCCGCCGTACGCCGCTGGCACGTTGGCGTCATAGACCGTCAGCGATTCCAGCAGGTCCACATCCACGGCGATACCCTGTGCGGAACTGGGCACGTCCACTGCGTTGTTGGGGTTGCCGGTACCGGAGACGTTGAACGCCGGGTCGATGTCGTTGTTGATGGTCGCGCCATCGAGCAGGAACAGGTTCTGGTAGTAGGGCGCGCCGTTGATGCTGAAATCGTCCGGCCGGATCTCGCCCATATTGCGGCTGCTGCTGTTGGAATCGCTGAACTGCACGGCCGGGTTGCTGCGCAGGGCCGTGGCGATATCACCGTTGCCCTTTACCTGGGCATCCAGCGCATCGGCGTCCATCGTCACGCCCTGTCCGTAGGGCATGGCCTGCGGCAAGGCAACCCGGCCATCGGTGCCGCCCACGCGCAGCGGCTGGGTCTGGCGGGTGATGGTGGCGCGGCGCAGGGTGTAGCTGCCGTCTTCGCGGCGAACCGCGTGCAGGCCGCTGCCCTGCAGCAGTGCGCCAAAGCCGGCATCCACATCGAGTCCTTCCGCCACCGGCGCTGCCTGGCGGCCGCGGGTCAGCGCCGGATCGAAGGACAGGGCGACACCGTGTTCGGCGGCGAAGCTGCTCAGTGCGCTGCCCAGCGACGGGGTTGTGGCAGGTGCTGCTGGCGCCACTGGTGTGGTCTGGGCGAACACCGGGGTGGCAACGAGGGCGGCGGCCAGCATGCTGGCGCGCAGGCGGGTGGAATTCATGGGCATGGGAAAGGGGCGGAATGAGGGGTTCACTCCTTCTGCCCCCCGAGCCGGGAAAAAGTGTCACCCTCGTGTGTCGGCCGGCCGCAGCTGGGTCCACAGGCCCCGCTGGACCTGCACGGCGTAGGTTGCCGCGAGCATCGACAGGCTGCGGTCCAGGTCATCCAGCGGGTAGGCACCGGACACGGGCAGTGCGGCGATCGCCGGATCCACACGCAGCCAGTGGCGGTGATAGCGCCCCAGTTCCTGCACCAACTGCTGCAGTGGCAAGGCGTCGGCCACCAGCATGCCGTGGGTCCAAGCATCTGCGCCGGCGTTGGCGGCCTGCGGCTGTGGCAGGGACTGCCGGTTCCAGCGCAGTTGCATCCCTGCATCAACCCGGCGATACAGCGCGCCTGTATCGATGCGAACTGCGCCCTCCTGCACCACCAGAAGTGCGTCCTCGGCGAACAGGCGCACGCTGAAGCGGGTACCGAGGGCTTGCAGGATGCCCTGTGGCGTCGCGACCCGGAACGGCCGGGTCGGCCGTTGCGGATCGGGCGAGGTCGCCACCTGCACCTGCCCGTGCCGCAGCCGCAGCAGGCGCTGCTGGTCATCAAAGGCGATGTCCACGGCGGTATCGGTATCCAGCTGCAGCACGCTGCCATCGTCCAGCACCCGCTGTGATCGTTCGCCCACGGCGGTACGGACGCTGGCATCCCACGCCGCGTCATCCCACAACCTCCATGCCAGCCAACCGCCGAGTGGTGCCACCAGCAGTGCGGCAACGCTGCGCAGCACGGCGCGCCGGCCCGGCGAGGGCGCGCGTTGCAGTGCGCTGTGGGCCAATGGCGGTGGCACCTGCCCGCTCAGCGCCAGCAGACGCTCCGCGCGCTGCCACGCACGTGCATGGTCGGGATCGGCATCGTGCCAGCGCTGCCACCGCGCGCGCTGCGCCGCGCTGCCGTCTTCGTGCAGGCGCATCAGCCAGTCGGCGGCCTGCTCCAGCACACGTGGCGGTAGGGCCGGTGCGGTGGCGGTCTCAGCCGGCATGCGCAAGGCAGCCCAGCAGTGCCCGTTTCATGTGCCGCTTCACCGTGGACAGCGACAACCCCAGCTGTTCGCCGATGGCCTCATAGCGAAGCCCATCGAACTGCGCCAGCAGGAACACCCGGCGCGCCATTGCCGGCAATCCGTCCAGCATCGCATCGATCTGCTGCAAAGCCTCACGCACGAGTGCCTGTTCTTCCAGCGAGGGCAGCACCGGTTCTGGAAACTGGGCCAGGTATTCCAGGTAGGCGCGTTCCAGCGCCTGGCGACGGAACCAGTTGGCGGCCAGCCCGCGCGCTACCGTGGTCAGGAAGGCACGGGGCTCACGCAGGGCAGCGAGATCGCGCCCCAGCAGCAGCCGCGCGAAGGTGTCCTGGGTGAGATCGTCAGCCACATCGCGATTGCCCACGCGCCCGCTCAGCCAGCCGTGCAGCCAGACGCGATGATCGCGGTACAGCATGCCCAGTTGTTCGTGGTGGAGGCCCATGAAAGGGGGAGCGTGGTCTTGATCGAAATGAGAATGATTCGCAAGTATCGCATCCGCGATGCCCGGATTCCAGTGCTTGGCGCGCAGTGGCTTGCGCTGGATCAACGCGCCGACCACACCCGTTCCGGCATGCTGGCCGCAGGCTGACTGGCCTCGGGGTGCAGTCGCAGCCACCCTTGAAACGGGGTGGGGCAACCGCATCTTTCCAGCATCGCCGGCACGGGCCGGCCCAGATGACCGATGAGGTTTCGCAATGCGGATGGACAAGCTCACCTCGCGTTTCCAGCAGGCGCTGGCAGACGCACAGTCGCTGGCCGTGGGCCGCGACAACAGCATCATCGAACCGGTTCACCTGTTCAGCGCGTTGCTGGACCAGCAGGGTGGCAGTACGCGCCCGCTGCTGGCCCAGGCCGGGGTGAACGTGCCGGTACTGCGCGAGCGCCTGACCGAGGCGCTGGATGCACTGCCCAAGGTGTCCGGGCAGGCCGGCAACGTTTCGATGGGCAATGACCTGGGGCGCCTGCTCAACCAGACCGACAAGCTGGCGCAGCAGCACGGCGATGCCTTCATTGCCAGCGAGTGGTTCGTGCTGGCCGCGCTGGAAGACAGCGGCACGCTGGGCATGGCGCTGCGCGCCACCGGTGCCGACAAGACCCGCCTGCAGGCCGCCATCGACAAGCTGCGCGGCGGCGAGAACGTGCAGTCGGAAAATGCTGAAGAACAGCGGCAGGCGCTGGAGAAGTACACCATCGACCTGACCGCGCGTGCCGAGAGCGGCAAGCTGGACCCGGTGATCGGCCGTGACGAGGAAATCCGTCGCACCATCCAGGTGCTGCAGCGCCGGACCAAGAACAATCCGGTGCTGATCGGCGAGCCCGGCGTGGGCAAGACCGCGATCGTCGAAGGCCTGGCCCAGCGCATCATCAACGACGAAGTGCCCGAAGGCCTGCGCGGCAAGCGCGTGCTGTCGCTGGACATGGGCGCGCTGATTGCCGGTGCCAAGTTCCGTGGCGAATTCGAGGAACGCCTGAAGGGCGTGCTCAACGACCTCGCCAAGAGCGAAGGGCAGATCATCCTGTTCATCGATGAGCTGCACACCATGGTCGGCGCCGGCAAGGCCGACGGCGCGATGGATGCCGGCAACATGCTCAAGCCGGCGTTGGCACGTGGCGAGCTGCACTGCGTGGGTGCCACCACGCTGGATGAATACCGCAAGTACATCGAAAAGGACGCCGCGCTGGAGCGCCGCTTCCAGAAGGTGTTCGTGGGTGAGCCGTCGGTGGAAGACACCATCGCCATCCTGCGTGGGCTGAAGGAAAAGTACGCGGTGCATCACGGCGTGGAGATCACCGATCCGGCCATCGTCGCCGCTGCGACGCTGTCCAACCGCTACATCACCGATCGCCAGCTGCCGGACAAGGCCATCGATCTGATGGACGAGGCGGCCTCGCGCCTGCGCATGGAGATCGACTCCAAGCCGGAGGAACTGGATCGCCTGGAACGCCGGGTGATCCAGCTGAAGATCCAACGCGAGATGCTGAAGAAGGAAAAGGACGAGGCCTCGCGGCAGCGCCTGGCCGATCTGGAAAACGACATCGATGCGCTGGAGCGCGAGTTCTCCGACCTCAATGAAATCTGGAAGTCGGAGAAGGCCGCGCTGCAGGGTGCAACCAAGATCAAGGAACAGGTCGAGCAGGCCAAGCTGGAGCTGGAATCGGCGCAGCGCCGCCAGGATTTCGCCAAGATGAGCGAGATCCAGTACGGCCTGCTGCCGCAGCTGGAAAAGCAGCTGGCCGCTGCGCAGGAGGCCGAACACAAGGACTTCAAGCTGGTGCAGGACCGGGTGACCGACGAGGAGATCGCCGAGGTCGTCTCGCGCTGGACCGGCATCCCGGTCAACAAGATGCTCGAAGGCGAGCGCGACAAGCTGCTGCGGATGGAAGAGGTGCTGCACAACCGCGTGGTCGGCCAGGAGGAAGCGATCAAGGTCGTCTCCGACGCCGTGCGCCGCTCGCGCGCGGGGCTGTCCGATCCGAATCGTCCGGCCGGTTCGTTCCTGTTCCTCGGCCCGACCGGTGTCGGCAAGACCGAGCTGTGCAAGTCGCTGGCCGAGTTCCTGTTCGACAGCGCCGACGCAATGATCCGCATCGACATGAGCGAGTTCATGGAGAAGCACAGCGTCGCCCGCCTGATCGGTGCCCCTCCGGGCTACGTTGGTTACGAAGAGGGGGGCTACCTGACCGAGGCCGTGCGTCGCCGTCCGTACTCGTTGATCCTGCTGGACGAAGTGGAGAAGGCGCACCCGGATGTGTTCAACATCCTGCTGCAGGTGCTGGACGATGGCCGCCTGACCGATGGCCAGGGCCGCACCGTGGACTTCCGCAACACCGTCATCGTGATGACCTCGAATCTGGGCTCGCACCAGATCCAGGACATGAGTGCTGACGACAGCCCGGAGGCCTACACGCAGATGAAGGCGGCGGTGATGGGCGTGGTGCAGGCGCACTTCCGTCCGGAGTTCATCAACCGCCTGGACGACATCGTGGTGTTCCACCCGCTGGACAAGCAGCAGATCAAGCAGATCGCGCGCATCCAGATGCGTGGCCTGGAGAAGCGCCTGGCCGAGCGCGGCTTGAAGCTGATGGTGTCCGACGCAGCGTTCGACCTGCTTGGCAACGTCGGGTTCGATCCGGTGTATGGTGCGCGCCCGTTGAAGCGCGCGATCCAGGCGCAGCTGGAGAACCCGTTGGCGCAGAAGATCCTGTCCGGCGCCTTCGTCAACGGCGACACCATCGAAGTCGGCAACGACGGCGGCCACCTGGTGTTCGCCAAGGCTTGACCCCGCAAGCGCCCCCCTCTTCGAGTGGGGGCGCCATCGCGAGCCTTCCCGGTGCAGAATCGCCTTGTTGAACTTTTGCCCGGACAAGGAGAACTGCATGGACGTCACACGCCTGGCTTCACTCTGCATCGCACTGGCACTCGCCACGTCGGCTACCCATGCCGCCGCTGCGGAGCAGGTGCAGTTGCCGCCGATGAAGGGCTACCACCAGGCCCACCAGAACACCGATGCGCAGGGCAACCGCATCACCGAGTACGTGCCCAATGGGCAGACCGTGCAGGACTGGACCGACATGGTCACCGTCAACGACGCGCCGAACAGTAGCCACGCAAGCCCGCGCGAGTTCCTCGGCATCATCGAAGCCGGTTGGCGCATTGCCTGCCCCGACGCACAGAGTCACTGGATCCGCGAGGGCGAGGAAGGTGGTCGCCCATTCGCATTGCTGATGCTCAGCTGCCCCAGGAATCCGGGCACCGGCAAGCCCGAGTTCACCTGGATCAAGGGCATCCAGGGCACAGGGGGTTTCCACACCGTGCAGAAATCGTTCCGCTCTGAACCGGAGAAGGACGACGTCGTGCAGTGGATTGGTTGGCTGCGCGAGGTCGAGCTGTGCGGCAGCGGTCAGGCACCGGCCTGCCGCTGACCGCAGGGATGAAAGGGCGCCGAGGGGCGCCCTTTTTTGAATCAGAAGCGGTGCGTGTAGCCACTCATCAGCCCGAACTGGTTGGGCTTCTGCACGATCGGGCTGTCGGCGGCGTCGCCAAGCAGTCGCGTGCCCTCGGCCGAGATGTACCAGTTGCCGTTGCGGCCCACGCGGTGGCTCCATTTCAGGCCAAGACCGGCACTGACCAGGCCGGCCTTCGGCGTGTGCCGGGCAAAGCCGGTGCGCGCCGCCTGTTCCGGGCTGACGCCGTACCAGGTCTGCATGTAGCCACGGTTGCCGTAGTCGGTGGACACGCTGCCGCTGACCACACCGCCGGCCAGGTCGAACAGCGGCATGCTCAGGTTCAGGTGGATCTGCTGGGTGGCCAGGCCGTTCTCGGCCTTGTCCTCGTCCTTGCGGGTGAACTGCCAGGCGCCGCTCAGCACGGCTTCGCCCAGCGTATAACCAGCCGAGACACCGACCAGGGGACGGGTATCGATATCACCCATGCCGCGCAGGAAGTCGGAACCACCGAGCAGGGAGTCCTTGTCCTTGCGGATGCCGCTGGCGCCGACATAGGCACGCACGCGGGTGTGCTCGCCGAGGGTGGTGCCCCAGCCGATGCCACTGGTGCCCAGAAACCATCCTCCCGGCGAAGTGACATCGAAGGACAGCGATGGCGTCGCACGGTACTCCTCGCTGCCGCTGTAGCGCGGGGTCACGCCACCACCGGCGGCGACTTCGAAGGTCCAGTGGTCATCCTTGGCATGGGCGATCGGTGCGGCGAACAGGGGCAGCAGGGCCAGGCAGAGCAGGGCAGGGGTACGGTGACGCTGGGACATGGGCACTCTCGACAATGGGAGGAAAGCAGCACGCGCATCCGGCGTGTGCTGCAGGGTTGCCAGCGTGGCGATATGCCGGCGACCGATCCGTCCGCAGTTGTGCGGGAGTTGTAATCAACTGTAATCCTGCCCGTGGGCGTTCAGCTGGCAGCCAGCGGCCAGTGCATTTCCAGGCGCGCGCCGCCCAGCGTGGCGCGGCTGATGCGCAGCTCGCCGCCGTGGCGGGCTGCAATGCGGTTGACAATGGCCAGGCCCAGGCCGAAGCCGCCGGTATCGCGGCTGCGGCTGTCATCCAGACGGGTGAACGGACGCATCACCTTCTCGTGGTCGGCTTCGGCGATGCCGGGGCCGTCGTCATCCACGCGCAGACAGGCACGGCCACCGACACCCACCAGCGAGACTTCCACCTGCGAACGCGCATGGCGCAGCGCATTGCCCACCAGGTTGCTCAGCGCCAGCTGCAGCAGGCGCGGCTCGGCGTCCACCCGTGGCAACGCACTGGGTTGCACGCGCAGGACCACGCCGGAACGTTCGGCGTCACGGCGCACATCGGCCACGCAGTCCTGCAGCCAGTCATTGGCTTCGATGCGCTGCAGAGGCTCGGCTTCGCTGGGATGCTCCAGACGTTCATAGGCCAGCAGTTCGCTGACCAGCCGGTTGAGTTCGGCCAGGTCGCCGTGCAGCCCCTGTGCCAGCCGTGTACGGCGTTCGCGATCGTCGCTGTCCTGCATCAGGTCCAGGCCGAAGGCCACGCGTGCGATGGGGGTGCGCAGTTCGTGCGAGATCGCATTGGTCAGGTCGCGCTGGCGCTGCACCAGTTCTGCCACACGTGCGGCCATGCGGTTGGAATGGTCGACGATGACCCGGATCTGCGAGCGTGGCGAGACCTGTGCGCGCGCCTGCAGATCACCGGCACCGATGCGGTCGGCATGCACGCGCAGGGCGTCCAGATCGCGCCAGAGCAGTCGCACCCAGGCGTACAGGCACAGCCCGAACAGGGCCAGCATTACCGAATACGCGATCAGGGTGAGATACAGGGTCATCGACGGCTCGCCTGGCAGGTGCAGGCGCAGCCAGGGACCGTCGGGATGCAGTGGATCAAGCGGCGCCAGTACGATCTCGAACTTCTGCCGGGAGATGAGCCCGTTGCGCTGCAGCTGTTCCTGTTCGCCCGCCGCGAGGGCCGGCGCTGACGGCAGCAGAGCCAGGGCGATGCCATAGTGGGGTTGCCATTGCGCCAGCTGATCCTGCTGGGCGGCCGGGTCCTTTCCGTCCAGTCCCTGCCGTAATGCATACAGCTGGCCGCGCACCTGCTCTGCGAACACACGCTGCTGGAACGGCAGGTAGATGCGATCGAAGATCACGTTGATCAGCAGCAGGGTGATCAGGAAGCTTGCGCCGACCACCAGCCACAGGCGCAGGAACAGCCGCTTCATGCCGACCAGGACGAGGGATTGAACTGGTAGCCGCGGCCCCACACGGTCTTGATCCGCCGCGGTTCGCGCGCGTCATCGCCCAGCTTGCGGCGCAGCTTGCCGATGCTGACATCGACGCTTCGGTCCAGCCCGTCGAAGCCGATGCCGCGCACCGCCTGCAGGATCTGGTCGCGCGAGAGGATCTGCCCCGGCTGGCTGGCCAGCAGCCACAGAATCTCGAATTCGGTGGTGCCCATGTCCACCGGCTGGCCATGCAGATGCACCTCGCGCTGCATGCGGTCGATCAGCAGCTCGCCGTGCATCAGGCGGCAGGGCGTGCCGGTGTTGCTGCTGCCATGGCGGCGGCGCAGCAGGGCGCGCAGGCGGGCCAGCAGCAGGCGCGGCTCGATCGGCTTGTGCACATAGTCGTCGGCGCCCGATTCCAGGCCCAGCACCTGCTCGATGTCGTCCTCGCAGGCGGTCAGCATCAGGATCGGCACATCGGAGAAACTGCGGATCTGCCGGCATACATCGATGCCACCGAGGCCCGGCAGCATCAGGTCCAGCACCACCAGTTCCGGCGCATGCTGGCGGCACGCGGCGCCGGCCAGGTCGCCACGCGCGACGTGCTGCACGGCGAAGCCATGTTCGTGGAGGTAATCGCTGACCAGCTCGGCCAGGCGACGATCGTCTTCCACCAGCAGGACCTGGGTCGGTGTGCCGCTGGCGGTGGGTGTCCAGGGAGATGGCTGCATACGCGTTGGGCTTCCATGCCCGGGCAGGAGCGCCCGGCGGCGAAGCCTAGCAACCGTCCATGACGGCTGCCTGAATCGCGGCCAACCTGATAACCGGCGGTACGGACGTCATCGCCAGCGGCTTTCAGCGGACGGCCCCGGCTGGCCTATGGTGGCGGTTTCCCCGGATGGAGCCTGGTGCAATGAGCGACCCGCAGTGGCAACTGGAAACCCTGGCCGTGCACGGCGGCTACCGTCCCGACCCGACCACCCGCGCGGTGGCGGTGCCGATTTACCAGACGGTGGCGTATGCCTTCGATGACACCCAGCACGGCGCCGACCTGTTCGATCTGAAGGTACCAGGCAACATCTACACCCGCATCATGAACCCCACCACCGACGTGCTGGAGCAGCGCCTGGCCGCGCTGGAAGGTGGCATCGGCGCGCTGGCACTGGCCTCGGGGCAGGCGGCGATCACCTATGCCATCCAGACCATCGCCGAGGCCGGTGACAACATCGTTGCCTCCAGTGCGCTGTATGGCGGCAGCCTCAACCTGCTGGCGCACACGCTGCCGCAGTACGGCATCCAGGCGCGCTTCGCCGACCCGGCCGATCCGTCCGCCTTCGCCGCGCTGATCGACGAACGCACCAAGGCGGTGTTCGTCGAATCGATCGGCAACCCGCGTGGCAACGTCACCGACATCGCGGCCATCGCCGAGGTCGCGCATGCCGCCGGCGTGCCGCTGATCGTGGACAACACGGTGGCCACGCCGTTCCTGCTGCGCCCGTTCGAGCACGGCGCCGACATCGTGGTGCATTCGCTGACCAAGTACCTCGGGGGCCACGGCAATAGTCTCGGCGGTGCGATCATCGACTCGGGCCGCTTCGACTGGGCCGCGCAGCCCCAACGCTTCGCCCGCCTCAACCAGCCTGACCCGAGCTACCACGGCGTGGTCTATACCGAAGCGCTGGGGCCGGCGGCCTACATCGGCCGCGCGCGGGTGGTCCCGTTGCGCAATACCGGCGCGGCGCTGTCGCCGTTCAACGCGTTCCTGATCCTGCAGGGCATCGAAACCCTGGCGCTGCGCATGGAACGCATCAACGCCAACGCGTTGGCCGTTGCACAGTTCCTGAAGGCGCACGACAAGGTGGCCTGGGTGCGCTACGCCGGGTTGGCCGACGACCCCGAGCACGCCGCCGCGCAGCGCTATCTGGGCGGGCACGGTTCTGGCGTGCTGACCTTCGGCCTGCCGGGTGGCCGTGAAGCCGGCGCACGCTTCCTCGATGCACTGAAGCTGTTCACCCGCCTGGTCAACCTGGGCGACGCGAAGTCGCTGGCCACCCATCCTGCCTCGACCACTCATCGCCAGCTGGATGCAGCGGAGCTGGCCAAGGCCGGCGTCAGCGAAGACACCGTGCGGCTGTCGATCGGCATCGAGCACATCGGCGACCTGCGCACCGACCTGGAGCAGGCCCTGGCCGGCGCCTGATAGCCGCACGCTTGGTCGTCATCGCCACAGGCGATCACCACCCGCGCCGCGATGCGCTACGGTGGAACTGCCTCTCCAAGGCGTGGCAACGTGGCGATCCAGATCCCCGGTCGATGCGGGTCGACCGGGGATTTTTTTGTTTCCGGGTCAGATCCGTTTTCCTGCGGAAAACGGATCTGACCCCGTGCACCGCCGTGTCGACCAAGGTCGACACCTACCAACAGCCACAGGAAATTGTCGAAGGCGGGGTGGGTCCGGTTGCAGGGGCGTGAGCGCCATGGATGGCGCGACCGAGCCTCCATGGACGGATTCACGGCGTCCCCTGCAACCGGACCCACCCCGCCATCCCACGGAATACCCGCTTTTGCCGTTGACGTTTATTCAGCAGGTGCAGGGCTGCAAGCCCTGCCCACCCACACCCCTCACACCACCGGAATACTGTGCTGTCCCAGCCCGCGATACGGCGGCGTGGACATCACCATCTCCGCAAGCGAGTACGCCAGCTCACGCTCGGCCATCACCGTGCCATCCGCACCGTGTTCCAGCAGATGCTTCACTTCCGCATCGCTGTGCGCGCGCGCCAGCAGGGTCAGCTCCGGGTTGATCGCCCGCAGCTTGGCCAGTGCCTCACCGGCCTCCAGCGGCTGCGGAATGGCCAGCACCGCAATCTTCGCGCGCTCCGGATGGGCCTCGGCCAGCACCCGGTCGGCAGCAGCACTGCCGCGGATCGCGGCCAGGCCCTTGGCATGTGCCTGTTCGACATGTTCCTTGTTGTCATCGATCACCAGCACCGGCACGCCGCGATCGCGCAGCACCTGCGCCAGCTCGCTGCCGACCCGGCCGTAGCCGATCACGATCGCGTGCCCGTTCAGATCACGCGATGGGCCGATCGCCTCTTCCGGCTCGGCCGGCTGCGGCTGCTGTTCCTGCTTGGCCTGCCAACGGTCCAGCAGCCCGAACACCAGCGGGTTGAGCATGATCGACACCAGCGCACCGGCCAGTACCAGCGACTGGCCTTCCTTCGGCAGGATCTGCAGGGCCACGCCGAGGCCGGCGATGATGAAGGCGAACTCGCCGATCTGCGCCAGGCTGGCAGAGATGGTCAGCGCAGTGCTGGTCGGGTGGCCGAATGCACGCACGATGAAGAAGGCGGCGGCCGACTTGCCGAACATGATGATCAGCACGGTGGCCAGCACCTGCCACGGGTGTTGGATGAGGATGTTCGGATCGAACAGCATGCCGACCGAGACGAAGAACAGCACCGCGAACGCATCGCGCAGTGGCAGCGAATCGGTTGCGGCCTTGTGGCTCAGCTCCGATTCGTTGAGCAGCATGCCGGCGAAGAACGCGCCCAGCGCGAACGAGACGCCGAACAACATGGCCGAGCCGAACGCCACGCCCAGCGCGATCGCCAGCACTGACAGGGTGAACAGCTCGCGCGAGCCGGTACCGGCGATGCGTTCGAGGATCCACGGAATGACCCGGCGGCCGACCACCAGCATCACCGCCACGAACAGGCCAAGCTGCACGAAGGTCCAGCCGATGTCGGCCAGCACGCTGCCCAGCGAGTGCGATTCCTTGGCCGCGTCGGGGCCGAAGACACCGGCCATCACCGGCATCATCACCAGCGCCAGCACACAGGCCAGGTCTTCCACGATCAGCCAGCCGACCGCGATCTTGCCGCGCATCGTCTCCAGCAGGCGGCGCTCCTCCATCGCCCGCAGCAGCACCACGGTACTGGCGGTGGCCAGCGAGAAACCGAAGATGACGCCATGGATGGCCGGCCAGCCCATCAGCGACGCCACGCCCCAGCCGAGCAGGGTAGCGACCGCGATCTGGCCGATGGCACCGGGGATGGCGATGGCCTTGACCGCCATCAGGTCCTTCAGCGAGAAGTGCAGGCCGACACCGAACATCAGCAGCATCACGCCCAGCTCGGCCAGCTGGTTGGCCAGCGCCTGGTCGGCAACGAAGCCGGGGGTGAACGGGCCTACGCAGATGCCAGCAACCAGGTAACCGACCAGGGGAGACAAGCGGAGCTTGTTGGCCAGCGCGCCGAAGATGAAGGCGAGCCCGAGGCCAACGGCAACGATGTTGATCAGGTCGGTGTCATGGTGCATCGGCTCTCGCAGAAAAACGGGGGGATGCCCTGATTTTCACCTAATGCGCCAGATGCAGCAAACTTTGAGGGGCGATTCCTTCTCCCACAGCAAAAATGGCCTTTTCCCATCGTGTGCCCAGCGGGCTGGACGGGGGAGGGGAGGGCTCAGGGCTCAGGCACGAGGAACGCCTGCGCGTGATGGGTGAGGTACTTACCATCCTCGCCGTTGAACCGGCTGGCCGCGTCTGGCCAGGCTATGAAACCTGCTGCTGGGCGCTCAGAAATTTTCTGTCCCGTCCCGCGATCAACCCAATGGACTTTCTTTCCACCGTTCCTGAGCAATTGGAAAGCGGTTTTCACAAATTGGTCCGTGGCCGGATCGGCCTTGGGATCATATGAGGCCGAGAATCGCCCGTGGCGCAGACATGAAGGGTCGTAGCCGGCAACCTGTGATGGGATGTACTGAATGAGGCCAGGGCCGACTGTCGCACCAAAGTAGGATTTCCCGTTCAGTTCGGGGAAAACGAATTTCCTGCGGTACTCGGATTCATCCAGGATCGATCGATTCCAAATGGCGTGCTGTGGGCTGGAGCCGTCGCAGTCTGAGAGCGATTCTTTTAGCTGTGGGGTCGTCGACTGCCAATCCCCGATGTCGATAAACGTCACATCAGGGAGAAGTGCAGACAGCTTCCGAGAGAAGTGTTCCTCATCCGACTTGGTGAAGAAGGTGAGCAGCGTAGGCATTTTTATGGGCATGTAGGCGGAATATTCCCTCCACCCCTCGGGATGGTGGGATCGCTCAAGTGAAGGCCAGTCTTCAATATACAAACCGTGAGCACTGTGCGGCCTTTGGCGCGGTGTCCTTCGAAAGCAAAACGCCCGCCAGTGCAAGTCTGGCGGGCGTAGAGGCAGTCAGCGCGACACCGGGCAGGGCCCGGCACGCCCGATACCGCTTACCAGGTGTACTTGACCCGGCCGTACACGTACGCGCCGTTGAAGCCGAACGGCGAGTAGTTGCTGTACGGCAGCATGCCGAAGGTCGAGTTCTGCAGGTCTTCGGTGCGGTCCGGGTACTTGTCCAGCAGGTTGTCGGCGCCCACGGTCAGGGTCCAGTTGCTGCTCGGCTTGTAGCTGGCCGAGGCATCCACCACCCAGGCGTCGCCGTAGGTCTGGTCGCGCAGCGCGGTGGCCGAGTTGCGCACCGTGAATTTGCCGTAGCGGGTCGCGGCCAGGCCGAGTTCCCAGTGGTCCGAACGCCAGGTGCCGCTCAGGATCGCCTTGTCGCGCGGGTAGCTGTCCTCGATGCGGCCGATCTCATCACGGCCGATCAGCGACTGGTTCAGGCCCAGCGTGCCGAACACCGCCGGGGTGCCGCCGACGCGGCGCACTTCGGTGTCGTTGTAGCTGTACGCGGCGGTCAGTTCCAGACTGCTGGCGCTGAAGGGCACGGTGTAACTGGACACGAAGTCGACGCCACGGGTACGCGTATCCAGCCCGTTGGTGAAGTACGAGAACGCGGTCACCTGCGGCAGGCCCAGGCTGCTCAGCAGCGCGCTGCTGGCGGCGTTGGTGGTGATGCTGGACGACAGCGCGATGCGGTTGTCGATGTCGATCTGATAGGCATCGACGGTGATGTACAGGCGGTCGACCGGCTGCAGCACCAGGCCCAGGCTGTAGGAGGTGGAGGTCTCGGCTTTCAGCGGCGAGGCGCCCAGTGCCTGCGCGGCCTGGCTGGTGGTCGGGAAGGTGCCGCGCTCGACGAACACGCCGTTGGTGAACTGGCTGGTGACCGCCTGGTAGCCCTGCTGCGCCAGCGACGGCGCACGGAAGCCGCTGGATGCAGTGGCACGCAGCGCGACCTTGTCGGTGAACGCGTAGCGCGCCGACAGCTTGCCGGAGAAGCGGTCGCCGAAGTCCGAGTAGTCCTCGTAGCGGCCGGTGATGCCGGCCGAGAACTTCTCGGTCAGGTCCGCTTCCAGGCCTGCATAGACCGCGTAGTTGTGGCGGTCGGCATGCACTTCATTGGTCGGGGTGAAGCCACCGAAGCCCTGCGCGCCGCTGCCGGTATACGAATTCAGTTCGCCCGGCTTCTGGTCCCACTTCTCCTTGCGGTACTCACCGCCGAAGGACAGCGTGACCGGGTAGGCCAGGCCCCAGTCCAGCGACTTGGTCAGGTCGGCATTGAAGATGTCCTGCTGGTACTTCAGCGTACCGTCGTAGAACGAGCGCGGGCTGGTTGCACCCAGGCTGTAGTTGATGCTGTTGCGGGTGTGGAAGTCGAGGGTGTTCTCGCCGTGGTTCAGGCTCAGGTCCCAGGTCCAGCCATTGTCGGTGTTGCCCTTGACGCCGGCTACCAGCGAGCGGTCCTTGGAATACTGGTTGATCTCCGGCACGAAACCATCCGGATAGGTCTGCGCCAGCAGCGCGGTCTGATTCAGATGGTTGCGCGAGCGATAGAACGCGAACGAGGTGATGTCGCGGTTGCTGAGCAGCGCGCTGGCGTAGCCGGTCACGTGGTCGCTGAAATCGAAGCTGGCGTTGACCGAGGCCGCAGTGGCATCCACGCGCGGGTCGCCGACGATGAAGGTCTTCTGGCCGATGCTCGGGTAGTTGCCGGTGTTCGGCGTGGTGCCGCGGTACGGGCCGGCGCGGTTGCTCTCGTCCTGCTGGCTGATCTGGCCGGCCACGTGCACGCGGCCACGGCCGTCGCCGAACTCGACGCCGGTATCGCCGGAGAGCTGGTACTTGTTGCCGTCACCGGCCGAGTACTGGCCGTAGTCCACGGCCAGGCTGCCGCCACTGCCGCTGCCCTTGAGCACGATGTTGATGACGCCGGCGATGGCGTCCGAGCCGTACTGCGCCGACGCGCCGTCGCGCAGCACTTCCACGCGCTCGATGGCAGCGATCGGGATCGCGTTGATGTCCACCGCCGACGAGCCACGGCCGATGCTGCCGTTGACATTGATCATCGCCGAGGTATGGCGGCGCTTGCCGTTGACCAGCACCAGCACCTGGTCCGGCGACAGGCCACGCAGCTGCGCCGGGCGCACGCCGCTGGTGCCGTCGGTCAGGGCCGGGCGCGGGAAGTTCAGCGAGGGCAGCGCGCGCGACAGCGCGGTGGCCAGCTCACTGGTACCGGTGGACTGCAGGGCTTCGGGGGTGATGATGTCGATCGGCGACTGCGACTCGGCGACCGTGCGGTCGGCCACGCGGGTGCCGGTGACGATCACCGTGTCCAGGGTGTTGGCGGCGGTGCCGGCCTGCTGGGCAGCGGCAACGAACGGAGAGCCACCGAGTGCGACAGCGACGGCGGCGGCGATCAGGCTGGTCTTGCGGGTCATCGGGACGGAGCTCCGGTTGGCGGGGGTGGCACCGGAATCGACATCACGGGGGTGAGGCGGACGGCGGTTGTTGCGGTGCGCAAAGCAGGAATTAACGGGATATTCAGCGCCTGTCAAATGCCGGTCATCGGAAAAAACGTTGCAGCAGCAACCATTTAGCCCGAATCGGCACTGGCGGGGGAGGGAGCCCGGGACGCGCGCGGCAAGGACGTGGGAGAGAGGAACGCCGGCCGCCGCGCATCCCGGGACGCGTCAAGTATTCGTTAACGCTAGAATTGCGTCGCAGGAACAGTGCTCACCAGCACATTCCATTCGGTTATATGGACGCCTTCCCCCATGATTTCGCTTCGTAATTTCGCCTTGCGCCGCGGCGAGCGGCTGCTGTTGTCCAATGTCGACCTGACCCTGCACGCCGGTTACCGGGTGGGTGTGGTCGGCCGCAACGGTGCTGGCAAGTCCAGCCTGTTCGCGGCGGTGAAGGGCGAGCTGGAGGCGGACAAGGGCGATGTCGATCTGCCCGGCAAGGTGCGCATCGCCAGCGTGGCCCAGGAAACCCCGTCGCTGCCCGACCCGGCGCTGAGCTTCGTGCTGGGCGGCGACATCGAGGTGGCCGCCGTGCTGGCCGCCGAGGCCGAGGCGACCGCCCGCGAAGACTGGGAAGCGGTGGCCGAAGCGCATACGAAGATGGCCGAGCTCAATGCCTACGACGCCGAAGCGCGCGCCGGCAAGCTGCTGCATGGCCTGGGCTTCCCGGCCGAAACCCACCATCGCGCGGTGTCTTCGTTCTCCGGCGGCTGGCGCGTGCGCCTGAACCTGGCACGCGCGCTGATGATGCCCAGCGATCTGCTGCTGCTGGACGAACCGACCAACCACCTGGACCTGGACGCGGTGTACTGGCTGGAACAGTGGCTGCTGAAGTACCCCGGCACGCTGTTGCTGATCTCGCATGACCGCGAGTTCCTCGACAACGTGGCCACCCACACGCTGCACCTGCACGGTGGCGGCGCCAAGCTCTACCCGGGCGGCTACACCGATTTCGAACGCCAGCGCGCCGAACAGCTGCGCCAGCAGCAGATCGCGCACGAGAAGGAACAGGCCGAGCGCGCCCACCTGCAGAGCTTCATCGACCGCTTCAAGGCGCAGGCCAGCAAGGCCGCGCAGGCGCAAAGCCGCATGAAGCGCCTGGCCAAGCTGGCCGGCACCGAAGCGGTGCGTGCCGAGCGCGAGTTCCGCATCGAGTTCGCGCCGCCGGCCAAGCTGCCGTTCTCGCTGATCCGCCTGAACCACGTCGAAGCTGGCTATGGCAAGGACGCGGTGATCCTGCACAACGTTGGTTTCGGCCTGGAAGCGGGCCAGCGCATCGGCCTGCTCGGCCCGAACGGTGCCGGTAAGACCACGCTGGTGAAGACCCTGGTGGGCGAGCTGGCGCCGATCGTTGGCGAGCGCATGGCGCATCCGGACCTGAAGATCGGCTACTTCGCCCAGCACACGGTGGAGTCGCTGCACGAAGGCCAGTCGCCGATGGAGCACTTCCGCGAGATCGCCCCGGACGCACCGAACCAGTCGTTCCGCGATTTCCTCGGCAAGTGGAACTTCCCGGGCGACCGTGCATTCGAGCCGGTGGATGGTTTCTCCGGTGGCGAGCGCGCGCGCCTGGCGTTGGCGCTGATCGCCTGGCAGCAGCCGAACGTGCTGCTGCTGGACGAACCGACCAACCACCTTGACCTGGAAATGCGCGAAGCGCTGGCCGAAGCGCTGGCCACCTTCGAAGGCGCGATCGTGATGGTCTCGCATGACCGCCATCTGATCGGCCTGGTCTGCGATACCTACTGGCGCGTGGCCGATGGCGTGGTCGAGCCGTTCGACGGCGACCTCGACGCCTACGCGGCCTGGCTGCGCACCCGTCCGCAGGCGCAGGGCACCAAGGCGCGCATGGAACAGGTGGAAGAGCCGGTGGTGGTCAAGACCGCCCCGGTGGCGCAGGTGGTGCAGAAGAAGCCGGTGAATCCGCACAAGCTGGCCGCCGCTGAAGCCAAGGTGGCCGAACTGGAAGGTGCACTGGCCGAACTGGACCGCCAGCTGGCCGACCCGGCCAACTACGCCGATGCCACCCGCATGGCGGTGATCGGCCGTGACCGCGAAACCGCTGCCGCCCAGCTGGAAAAAGCCGAGGCAGCGTGGATGGAGCTGCTGGAGTCCTGACCGGTAGTGCCGGCCGCTGGCCGGCAGCGCGATGCGCCCACAACGATCAAGGGGTTGCCGGCCCGCGGCCGGCACTACCTACGCGCCCAGCGGCTGCAGCCCCAAGCGGGAGCCGTTGGCAGGACTCGCGGAAGCGTTTGGCAGGCTCACGCTCGGCCCGCGAGCGCAGCCGCGTCAGCCAGTAGCGCCCCAGCTCCAGCGTGGTGCTGAACGGCTGCAGCAAGCGGCCTTCGGCCAGCTCCTGCTCGAACATGCGCAGCGGCAGCAGCGCCACGCCGGCACCACCCACCGCGGCCATCGCCACCGTCAACGACGAATCAAACACCGGCCCGCGGGCTTCCACGCCACTCACTCCTGCCGCCTGCAGCCAGCGCGGCCATTCGTCGCTGCGGTAGGAGCGCAGCAGGGGCAGGGTGCCCAGGTCGCGTGGCTGTTTGAGCCGCCGCGCCAATGCTGGTGCGCACAGCGGTGCAAACGGCGCGTCGAGGATCGCTGTGCAGGCCTGGCCCTGCCAGTCGCCATCACCGAAGCGGATCGCCAGGTCCAGGCCTTCGCCGGCCAGGTCGATGCGGTTGTTGTGGGTCTGCAGGCGCAGCTCGATGTCCGGGTGCGCGGCCTCGAACGCGGCCAGCCGTGGCAGCAGCCAGCCGGTGGCGAAGGTCCCGACCACGCCCAACGTCAGTACTTCACGGGCCGGGCCACCGGTGTAGCGCGCGATGCTGGCCGAGATGCGCTCGAACGATTCGTTGAGCACCGGGTACAGCGCCGCGCCCTCATCGGTGAGTGCCACGCCGCGCGGCAGGCGGTGGAACAGGCGGATGCCGAGCCGGTCTTCCAGTCCACGGATCTGATGGCTCAGCGCGGCCTGGCTGACACACAGCTCCAGCGCGGCGCGGGTGAAGTTCTGGTGGCGGGCGGCGGCCTCGAAGGCGCGCAGCGCATTCAGGGGCAGGGTAGGGTGCAACATCGCGCAGTCGTGAGCTGGAGTGATGTCTAATCCTAACGCTCCAATCGTTGATTTCGGAAAATTAAGGGGTTGAATGCGTCAGGCATTAATTTAACTCATGCCTCTCGTTGATTTTTTGCGCTGGTCGCCCCTGATCAAGGCTTCAATAATCGAGCGGTCACCAGGAGAACCTCTATGCTCGCCCGTCGCCGATTCCTGCAGTTCAGTGGTGCTGCCGTGGCTTCCTCGCTTGCCCTGCCGCTGCTGGCACGTGCTGCGGGCAAGACCACCGCCAACGCACCCACCGATGCCACCCTCACCGCCGCCACCGACTTCGCCGCGCTGGAAAAGGCCTGCGCCGGACGTCTCGGTGTGACCCTGCTGGATACTGCCAGCGGTCGCCGCATCGGTCATCGCCAGGACGAGCGCTTCCCGATGTGCAGCACCTTCAAGAGCATGCTGGCGGCCACCGTGCTCAGCCAGGCCGAGCGCACGCCGGCATTGCTGGACACGCGTGTGCCGGTGCGCGACGCCGATCTGCTCTCGCACGCACCGGTTACCCGCCGCCATGCAGGCAAGGACATGACCGTGCGTGACCTGTGCCGGGCCACGCTGATCACCAGTGACAACACCGCCGCCAACCTGCTGTTCGGTGTCGTCGGCGGTCCGCCCGCGGTAACCGCGTTCCTGCGTGCCAGCGGCGATACGCTGAGCCGCAGTGACCGCCTGGAGCCGGAGCTGAACAGCTTTGCCAAGGGGGATCCACGCGATACCACCACGCCGGCGGCGATGGCCGCGACCCTGCAGCGGGTGGTACTGGGCGAGGTGCTGCAGCCGGCGTCGCGGCAGCAGCTGGCCGATTGGCTGATCGACAACGAAACCGGTGACGCCTGCCTGCGCGCGGGCCTGGGCAAGCGCTGGCGCGTCGGTGACAAGACCGGCAGCAACGGCGAGGACGCGCGCAACGACATCGCCGTGCTGTGGCCCGTGGCCGGCGGCGCACCGTGGGTGCTGACGGCATATCTGCAGGCAGGCGCGATCAGCTACGAGCAACGCGCTACCGTGCTGGCACAGGTGGGGCGCATTGCCGATCGCCTGATCGGATGAGGTAACCGGGAGTCATCCAGAAACGGCTTGCCGGATCGGTTCGGCGCGCGCATCCTGCGCGCGTTCGAACCACACGGAAGTCCCCCATGAGCCATGAATTGATCTACCTGCTGCTGATCTTCGCGCTGCTGGTGATCCCGCGCGCGCTGCAGCGTTTCAGCCTGCCCGCGCCGCTGACCTGCCTGCTGTTCGGCATCATCGGCATGCTCTGGCTGGGCGACCAGGCGCACGACGCAGTGATCGGTCTGCTGGCCACGCTGGGGATTTCCTCGTTGTTCCTGTTCGCTGGCCTGGAAGTGGATCTGCAGGCACTGCGGCGGGGCATGTGGCCGCTGCTGGCGCATCTGGTGATCCGTACCGGCACGCTGTTCGGCGTGGGCTGGCTGGCCTGGCGCTACGCGGGACTGCCCTGGCAGGCCGCCGGTCTGCTGGCACTGGCGCTGCTGACGCCGTCTACCGGCTTCATCATGGATTCGCTGTCGCGGCTGGGCCTGAGCGAGGACGAGCGCTTCTGGGTGACCAGCAAGGCCATCGCCGGCGAACTGCTGGCGCTGGCCGCGTTGTTCATCGTGCTGCAGGCCGGCGATCCGGGGCACATGGCGCTGTCCAGCCTGGCGCTGCTGGCGATGATGGTCGGCCTGCCGCTGCTGTTCATCGCCTTGGGCCGTTGGGTGGCGCCGCACGCGCCGGGCTCGGAATTCTCGCTGCTGGTGATGGTGGGCATGGTCGCGGCCTACATCACTTACCTGCTGGGCGTGTACTACCTGGTCGGCGCGTTCATTGCCGGCCTGGTCGCGCGCCTGCTGCACCAGCGCATGCCGCTGCTGGCTTCGCATGAGAACCTGCATGCGCTGCGCCTGTTCGCCTCGTTCTTCGTGCCGTTCTATTTCTTCAACGCCGGCACCAAGGTGCCCAGCGAAGCACTGAGCTTCGAGGCGCTGGGGCTGGGCATCATGATCACCCTGGTGGTGCTGCCGCTGCGCATCGGCGTGGTCTGGCTGCAGCGCCGGGTCATGTTCGGCGAGAGCTTCCGCAGCAGCCTGCGGGTCTCGTTGGCGCTGGCACCAACGCTGATCTTCACCCTGGTGCTGGCCGCGATCATGCGCGAGCGCTTCCAGATCCCGGCGGTGCTGTTCGGCGCGCTGCTGCTGTATGCCGCATTGACCACGCTGCTGCCGTCGTTGGTGTTCCGCACGCCGTTCGATGTCGATCCGGTTGAACAGGAGCCGGCGGGCGAGGGCGCGGCCGCACCGGTGGCGGCCACCGAGACGCTGCCGGAACCGCACACCGCCGAACGCTGATCGGTTGCCGCGCGCGGTTTGCGCCCGTCGGCCATGGCCGTTAGGGTTGGGGCATGAAACTGCCTGCCGTTGTCACCGCTTCCGCCCTCCTGCTCAGCCTCGCTGCCTGTTCGCAGCGCTCCGACACGGTTGCCCATGATCTGGCAACCGCGCCGGCCGATGCCTTCATGGCCGCCATTGCCGCGCACTGCGGCCAGGCCTATGCCGGCAAGGTGGTGGAGGACACGCCGGCACCGACCGGCAAGGACCCGTTCGCCGGCCAGCGTCTGGTCATGCACGTGCGTGGCTGTGCCGATCCGGCGCACGAGCTGCGCATTCCGTTCCATGTCGGCGATGACCACTCGCGGACCTGGGTGCTGACCCGCACGGAAACCGGTCTGCGCCTGAAGCACGACCATCGCCACGAAGACGGCAGCCCCGACGCGATCACCCTGTACGGCGGCGACAGCACGCCACCGGGCACCGCCGAGCGCCAGCAGTTCCCGGCCGATGGCGATTCGGTGGCCATGTTCCGTCGGGCCGATATGCTGGCCTCGACCCACAACACGTGGGCGATGGAGATCGATCCCGACCAGACGTTCGTCTACGAGCTGACACGCCCGGAGGGCCGCCGCTTCCGCGTGCAGTTCGATCTGAGCAAGCCGGTTGACCTGCCGCCTGCACCGTGGGGCGACGACACGCCACCGGCACCCTGACCTCGCAGGCCGGCAGCGCCGGGCCATGCCCGGCGGCCGTCTTCTGCCGCTGCGCTCGCCGGGCATGGCCCGGCGCTACCCACGAAACGGGCGCGTCCGCGCCCATTCACTCACCGCGTGCCGAAACGCGCCCGGCAGCCGTTGCTCACCCACACCTGGCCACGCGAGTAACCCCAGCTGCGGCCTTCCTGGCAGGCGCTGCCGGAGAGCTGCTGCTGCAGCACCGGCCGGCCCTGTCGCTCATCCCAGTCGCAGGTCTGCGAGCGGTTGTTGTTGCTGCTGCAGGTGACCGAATAGTTGCTGTTGCGACCACCCCAGCCACCGCCGCCGCCGCCCCAGCCGCGGGCTTCGGCGAATTCCGCGCGACAGCCATTGCTGACCCAGACTGCGCCGTTGCGCACGCCCCAGGTACGGCCCTCATCGCAGGGGCTGCCGGACAGCTGGCGGACCAGGCGGGCATTGCGCCAACCCACCGGGCAGCTGCGCTCACGGTTGTTCTGGCTCTCGCAGCGGATGGTCTCGCCGGGGCGGCCGTTGTTGCCACCCCAGCCACCGCCGTTGCCGCCGCCCCAGCCACCGCGGGCCTCGACGAACTCGGCGCGGCAACCGTTGGTGACCCAGATGCTGCCATTGCGGCTGCCCCAGGAGCGCCCTTCCTCGCAGGGGCTGCCAGACAACTGGCGGACCAGCTGCGCACCGCGCCAGCCGGTGTTGCAGACCCGTTCGCGGTTGCTCTGGCTTTCGCAGCGGATCACCCCGTTCTGCGCAGATGCGGACGGGGCGGGCAGGGTGAGGGTGCCCAGGGCACCCAGGCTGAGGGTCACGGCCAGGCTGGCCAGGGGCAGCGGTTTCATGGCGGCATCCCATACGGTGGCAGGTGCCCGACTATAGGGAGGGGGGCGATCAAGCCGGTGTGACTGGCCGGATTTGCCCCGGCCGGGGCCTCGGCCGCAGAATACGAGGCTTTCCGGCCCCCATCCGGTGCCGGCGTTCTCCAGCGGAGCTTCCCCCATGCGTACCCACTTCTGCGGCCTGGTCGATGAGACCCTGATTGGCCAGACTGTCACCCTCGCCGGCTGGACCGACGTGGCCCGTAACCAGGGCGGCGTCTGCTTCATCGATCTTCGAGATCATGAAGGCATCGTGCAGGTGACCGTGGAAGTCGACAACGCCGAAGTGTTCGCCGTGGCCGCGTCGCTGGGCTACGAGGACGTGCTGCAGGTGGAAGGCGTCGTGCGTGCCCGCCACGCGGTGAACGACAAGATGCGCACCGGCAAGGTGGAGGTGATCGCCACCGCCATCACCGTGCTGAACAAGGCCGCGCCGCTGCCGTTCCACGCCCACGAGAACCCGGGCGAAGAAACCCGCCTGAAGTACCGTTACCTGGACCTGCGCCGCCCGGAAATGCAGCGCATGCAGCGCACCCGCATCAAGCTGGTGCAGGCCCTGCGCCGCCACCTGGACGAAAAGGGCTTCCAGGACATCGAGACCCCGATCCTGACCAAGGCCACCCCGGAAGGCGCGCGCGACTTCCTGGTGCCGGCGCGCATGCACCCGGGCGAGTTCTACGCCCTGCCGCAGAGCCCGCAGCTGTTCAAGCAGATCCTGATGGTGGCCGGCTTCGACCGCTACTACCAGATCGCGCGCTGCTTCCGTGACGAGGCCCTGCGTGCCGACCGCCAGCTGGAATTCACCCAGCTGGACATGGAGTTCGCCTTCGTCCGCGAACGCGACGTGCAGGACTTCGTCGAGTCGATGATCCGCGCCATCTTCAAGGAAGTGGTCGAGGTCGAGCTGGACGCCAGCTTCCCGCGCATGACCTGGGCCGAGGCGATGCGTCGCTACGGTTCGGACAAGCCGGACCTGCGCATCGCGCTGGAGCTGGTGGACGTGGCCGAGCTGGTCAAGGACAGCGAGTTCGCCGTGTTCACCGGCCCGGCCAATGATGCCGAAGGCCGCGTCGCCGCGCTGCGCATCCCGGGCGGCGCCTCGCTGTCGCGCAAGCAGATCGACGAGTACGCCGCGCACGCCGCCAAGTACGGCGCCAAGGGCCTGGCCTACATCAAGATCGCCGACAACGGCGAAGTCAGCTCGCCGATCCAGAAGTTCTTCAGTGAGGCATCCTTCGCTGCCCTGGTCGCCCACGTCGGCGCCGGCAACGGCGACATCGTGTTCTTCGGTGCCGGTGGCTACAACAAGGTCTCCGACTTCATGGGCGCACTGCGCCTGAAGGCCGGCAAGGACTTCGGCCTGGTTGCCGACGGTTGGGCACCGCTGTGGGTCACTGACTTCCCGATGTTCGAGTGGGACGAGGAAGAACAGCGCTACGTCGCCCTGCATCACCCCTTCACCGCACCGGCCGTGGACGACATCGCCGACCTGCGCGCCAATGCCCGTACCGCCGTCTCGCGCGGCTACGACATGGTGCTCAACGGCAATGAGATCGGCGGTGGTTCCATCCGTATCCACCGTCCGGACATGCAGAGCGCGGTGTTCGAGCTGCTCGGCATCGGTGCCGAAGAAGCCCGCGCCAAGTTCGGCTTCCTGCTCGACGCGCTGAACTACGGCGCGCCGCCGCACGGTGGCATCGCCTTCGGCATCGACCGCATCGCCGCGCTGATGGCCGGCACCGAGTCGATCCGCGACGTCATCCCGTTCCCGAAGACCACCGGTGCACAGGATCTGATGACCGACGCGCCGTCGCCGATCGTCGATACGCAGCTGGCCGAAGTGCACATCCAGGTTCGCCCCAAGACCAACTGATCAGGAGATCCAGGCAATGACCGAGTTTGCGTTTTCGCTGGAGTGGGAAAAGCTGGGCAATGAAGGCTCCGAGGCCACCCTGGTCACCGAGCGTGCACGCGTGTTCGGTGGTTGGCTGGTCCGCGTCGGTACCAATCCGGCGGCGATGGCCCTGACCTTCGTCGCCGACGGCGAAGGCCGTTGGGACGGTGAAGACTTCGGCGTCGAGGATTACGAGGACGACGAAGAGGAAGAGTACGACGAGGACGAGGAAGGCGAGGAAGAAGAGGACGAGGACGAAGAGGAATACGAGGAAGAGGACGAGGAAGAAGAAGCGGAATCGCCTGAAAAGGCTTGACCCGCGCTTCGCCCTGACGTCAACTTCCTGCATGTATTCGATCCGCCGCGCCACCGTGGACGACGCGCCGACCCTGTCGGCGCTGGCTGCCCGCACGTTCACCGAAACCTTCGGCCATCTGTATCCGCCGCAGGACCTGCAGGCCTTCCTCGAGGAGGCCTACACGGTCGAGCGCCAGCGCGTGATCCTGGCCCACCCGGATTACGCGGTGTGGCTGCTTGAACTGGACGGGGAGGCGGTCGGTCATGCCGCCGCCGGCCCCTGTGGCCTGCCGCATCCGGATGTGAAACCCGGTGACGGCGAACTCAAGCGCCTGTACCTGGTCAAGACGCAGCAGAGCTGCGGCTGGGGCAGCCGCCTGCTGGAAACCGCGCTGGCCTGGCTGGAACACGAAGGCCCGCGCACGTTGTGGCTGGGCGTGTGGTCGGAGAACTTCGGCGCGCAACGCTTCTACGCCCGCTACGGTTTCGAGAAGGCCGGCGAGTACCTGTTCCCGGTCGGTGACACCCAGGACCTCGAGTTCATCCTGCGCCGCGCACCGCGCGCGATCTGACGTTCACCGCCGCTTGCTGCGCGCGCGTGTTCAATCACCGTACGTTTCCGCCCCGCTGACCGCCAGGCTGTTTGCATGACTCCCCCCGTATTGCTGCTGCATGGCATCTGGAATGCCCGTGCCTGGGTCGGGCCGCTGGCCTGGCGCCTGCGCGCGCGAGGCTTCCAGGTGCACGCGTTCGGCTATTCCTCTGTGTTCGGTGGCCCCGATGTGGCCGTGCCGCAGCTGCTGGAGCGGCTGACCGATGCTGGACCGTTGTCGCTGGTCGGTCACAGCCTGGGGGGATTGCTCGCGCTGGAGGCCTTGCGTCGCCAGCCGCAGCTGGATGTGCAGCGCGTGGTCTGCCTGGGCTCGCCGCTGCGCGGCAGCGGTACCGCGCGCTCGTTGTCCGAGCACGGGTGGGGCCTGGCGCTGGGCCGCAGCAGCGAACTGTTGCTCGATGGCCTGCCGGACTGGCAGGGCAAGGCCGAAGTCGGGCTGATCGCCGGCTCGGTGCCGCATGGGCTGGGCAGCCTGCTGGGGGCCATCGACGATGCCTCCGACGGCACCGTGGCATTGGCCGAGACCCGCCTGCCAGGCCTGGCCGACCATTGCGTGGTGCGTACCAGCCACAGTGGCCTGGTGGTGTCGCCTGACGCCGCGCGGCAGACCGCGCATTTCCTGCGCCACGGCCAGTTCGACCACAGCCGCGACGCCGCTGCCGCATGATTGAGTGGGTGCGGCCTGCTTTGGTGGGTGCGAACCGTTGGTTCGCACGCTCTCCGCTCTCCGCCGGGCATGATCTGGCGGCATCCCTCCGCCCTAGACACGGTTGCAGCGCGCGATCAGGTAGAATCCGCGCCTTGATCCTGAAGCAGCCAGACGGTAGCACCCATGGGTAGAGGCCCCTCCATCGAAGCCCGCAAGAACGCGTCCGACGCGAAGCGCGGCAAGATTTTCACCAAGATCATCCGCGAGATCGGCGTTGCCGCGCGCGGCGGTGGAGGCGACCCCAACAACAACCCGCGCCTGCGTGTTGCCATGGACAAGGGCCTGAGCGTGAACATGTCCAAGGACGTGATCGAACGCGCCATCAAGAAGGCCACCGGTGAACTGGAAGGCGTCGATTACGAGGAAATCCGCTACGAGGGCTACGCCCCCGGTGGCGTGGCCGTCATCGTCGACTGCCTGACCGACAACCGCGTGCGTACCGTGGCCGATGTCCGCCACGCGTTCAGCAAGTGCGGCGGCAACATGGGCACCGAAGGCTCGGTCGCCTTCATGTTCAAGCGCCTGGGCGTGCTGCATTTCGCCGCCGGTGCCGATGAAGAAACGATCACCGAAGCTGCCATCGAGGCCGGCGCCGATGACATCGTGGTCTACCCGGAAGACGGCGCGATCGACGTGGTCACCAGCCCTGACGCGTTCAACGCGGTCAAGGATGCGATGGCCGCCGCCGGCCATGTCGCCGACCACGCCGAGATCACCTTCCGCGCGGACAATGACATCAAGGTCGAGGGCGAGGTTGCCCTGCAGGTCAAGAAGCTGCTGGACATGCTTGAAGACCTGGACGACGTGCAGGACGTGTATTCCAACGCCGAACTCGGCGCCGACGCCTACGCCTGAGCCGTCTTCGACGGCCTGGGCGCGGGCCGTTGAACGGTCACCGCGGACAGTCATGAGCCCATACGCCTGCCAGCGCACCCCGTTCCGCCCCGCCAGGAGTGCAGCATGACCCGCATCCTCGGCATCGACCCCGGTTCGCAGCGGACCGGGGTCGGCATCATCGATGTTGACGCCACCGGCAAGGTCAGCCACGTGCACCACCAGCCGCTGGTGCTGCTGGGCGCCGACGACTTCCCGCAGCGCATGAAGCTGCTGGTGCTGGGCCTGGCCGATCTGTGCCGGGAGTACCAGCCCAATGAAGTGGCCATCGAAAAGGTGTTCATGGCCCGCAATCCCGATTCGGCATTGAAGCTGGGCCAGGCCCGTGGTGCGGCGATCTCGGCCGTGGTCCTGCGTGACCTGCCGGTGCACGAATATGCCGCCAGCGAGATCAAGCTGGCCGTGGTCGGGCGCGGTGGCGCCGAAAAGCAACAGGTTCAACACATGGTCGGGCTCATGCTCAACCTGAAAACCAAGCTGCAGGCCGACGCGGCCGACGCGTTGGCGGTGGCGATCACCCATGCCCACGTAAGGGCGACGGCCAACCGCCTGGGGCTCAGTGCCCGCCAGGCGTGGGGCCGCAAATGAGGAGCTGCACGCAATGATCGGTCGACTGCGCGGCATCGTCGCCTACAAGGCGCCGCCGTGGCTGGTGGTGGACGTGAACGGAGTGGGCTACGAGCTGGAGGCGCCGATGAGCACCTTCTACGACCTGCCCGAGCTCGGCCGCGAGGTCACCCTGTACACCCATTATTCGCAGAAGGAAGACAGCGTTTCGCTGTACGGCTTCCTGCGCGAGGGTGAGCGGCGCCTGTTCCGCGACGTGCAGAAGGTCAGTGGCATCGGTGCGAAGATCGCGCTGGCCGTGCTGTCCGGCGTCACCGTCGAGGAATTCGCGCGCATGGTCCAGGCCGGTGACATCACCGCGCTGACCCGCATTCCGGGCATCGGCAAGAAGACCGCCGAGCGCATGGTGCTGGAGCTGCGTGACCGCGCCGCCCAGTTCGGTGCCGGCGGCGCGCTGCCCACAGGCAGCGGCCCGGCCCCGGCCGATCCGCTGTCCGATGCCACCGTGGCCCTGCAGCAGCTGGGATACAAGCCGGCCGAAGCCGCGCGCATGGCCCGCGATGCCTTCAATGAAGGCGACGAAGTGGCCACCGTGATCCGCAAGGCGCTGCAGTCCGCGCTGCGCTGAGCCGCGTCCCTTTCCCCCAACCTACCGCCTGAGCTTCGCCAGGAGTCCCATGTCCAGCAGTCAAACCCCGCACACAGCCGCCCCCGGCGGTCACGGTCACGCCCCTCCAGCCGGAGGCATGGCGCTGATCATCGGTGCGATCGGCGTGGTCTTCGGCGATATCGGTACCAGCCCGCTGTACACCCTGAAGGAGGCGTTCTCGCCGCACTACGGGCTCAACAGTGACCACGACACCGTGCTGGGCGTGCTGTCGCTGGCATTCTGGGCGCTGAACATCGTGGTCACGCTCAAGTACGTGACCATCATCATGCGCGCCGACAACGACGGCGAGGGCGGCATCATGGCGCTGATGGCGCTGACCCAGCGCACGCTGCGCAACGGGTCGCGCTCGGCTTACGTAGTCGGCATCCTCGGTATCTTCGGTGCGTCGCTGTTCTTCGGTGACGGCGTGATCACCCCGGCGATCTCCGTGCTTGGCGCGGTCGAGGGCCTGGAGGTGGCCGCTCCCGGCCTGCATGCCTTCATCGTGCCGATCACCGTGGTCGTGCTGCTGGCGGTGTTCGCCGCACAGCGCTTCGGTACCGAAAAAATCGGCAAGGCATTCGGCCCGATCACCTCGGTCTGGTTCATCTCGCTGGCCGCGATCGGCATCTACAACATCGTCGACGCACCGGAAGTGCTGAAAGCCTTCAACCCGTGGTGGGCGATCCGCTTCTTCATGGAACACAGCTGGCACGGCATCTTCATCCTCGGCGCGGTGGTGCTGGCAGTGACCGGTGGCGAGGCGCTGTACGCTGACATGGGCCACTTCGGTGCCAAGCCCATCCGCCACGCCTGGTACTTCTTCGTGCTGCCGTGCCTGGTGCTGAACTATCTGGGGCAGGGCGCACTGGTGCTCAACCACCCCGAGGCGCTGAAGAATCCGTTCTTCGAGGCGGTGCCGGACTGGGCGCTGTACCCGATGATCGTGCTGGCCACGATGGCGGCGGTGATCGCATCGCAGTCGGTCATCACCGGTGCGTTCTCGGTCTCGCGCCAGGCCATGCAGCTGGGTTACATCCCGCGCATGCGCATCAAGCACACCTCGCACGACACCATCGGCCAGATCTACATCCCGGGCATCAACTGGGGTATCGCGGTGATGGTGATCGGCCTGGTACTGGCCTTCCGCAGCTCGTCGAACCTGGCCGTGGCCTACGGCATCTCGGTGTCGGCCACGATGCTGATCGATACCCTGCTGCTGGCCCTGGTGGCACGCTCGCTGTGGCCGAAGGCCCGCAAGTGGATCCTGCCGCTGTGCGTGGTGTTCTTCATCATCGACCTCGGCTTCGTCATCGCCAACGGCGCCAAGCTGCTGCAGGGCGCGTGGTTCCCGGTGGTGCTGGGCATCTTCCTGTTCACCATGATGCGCACCTGGCGCCGTGGCCGCGAGCTGCTGCGCGATGAGATCCGCAAGGACGGCATTCGCCTGGATACCTTCCTGCCGGGCCTGATGCTGGCACCACCTGTACGCGTGCCTGGCACCGCGGTGTTCCTCACCGCCGACCCGACCGTGGCCCCGCACGCGCTGATGCACAACCTCAAGCACAACAAGGTGCTGCACGAGCGCAACGTGTTCCTGCATGTGGAAACCCTGCCGATCCCGTATGCGATGGAAGGGCAGCGACTGAAGATCGAATCGGTGGGCGATGAGTTCTACCGCGTCTACGTGCGCTTCGGCTTCATGGAGACCCCGGACGTGCCGCTGGCGCTGATGCGTTCCTGCGACCACGGCGGCATCTACTTCGATCCGATGGACACCACCTTCTTCGCCAGCCGCGAGACCATCGTGGCCACCGCCAACCGCGGCATGCCGATCTGGCGCGACAAGCTGTTCGCGCTGATGCATCGGAATGCCGCCCCGGCGACCGGCTTCTTCCGGATTCCGGGCAACAGATTGGTGGAACTGGGCGCCCAGGTGGAGATCTAGGGCCTCTTCCTTCCTCGATACCGCCATGCTTCCATCCACGCATGGCGTGGATCTACTGTGTCGACCAAGGTCGACACCCACCAAGAGCAGCCCATGTCATTCCGACAGATCGCAGGAATCTGTCGAAGGCGGGGTGGGGCCGGTTGCGGGGGCGTGAGCCGCATGGATGCGGCGACCGAGCTTACATGGACGTACTTGCAGCGTCCCCCGCAAGCGGCCCCACCCCGCCATTCCCCAGGAGGCCCGCTTCGGCTGTTGCTCTGGATGTTGCCGTTGCCGTTGCCTCTGCGGGTGCCGGGCGCAGCCCGGCCGAAACCCGTACTTTTGCCGCATAATCAGCACATGACCGACGACCGCATCATCGGCGCCGGCGCCACCCGCGAGGATGACGCCGCCGACGCCAGCATCCGCCCCAAGCGGCTAGCCGACTACCTCGGCCAGGTGCCGGTGCGCGAGCAGATGGAGATCTACATCCAGGCGGCCAAGGGGCGCGGCGACGCGCTCGACCACGTGCTGATCTTCGGGCCGCCCGGCCTGGGCAAGACCACCCTCAGCCATGTCATCGCCAACGAACTGGGCGTGGCCCTGCGGGTCACCTCCGGCCCGGTGATCGAGAAGGCCGGCGACCTCGCCGCGCTGCTGACCAACCTGCAGCCGCACGATGTGCTGTTCATCGACGAGATCCATCGCCTGTCGCCGGTGGTGGAAGAAGTGCTGTACCCGGCGATGGAAGACTTCCAGATCGACATCATGATCGGCGAGGGCCCCGCCGCCCGTTCGATCAAGATCGACCTGCCGCCGTTCACCCTGATCGGCGCCACCACCCGCGCCGGCCTGCTGACCGCGCCGCTGCGCGACCGCTTCGGCATCGTCCAGCGTTTGGAGTTCTACAGCGTCGAGGAGCTGACCCGCATCGTGCGCCGCTCGGCGGCCATCCTGGCCATCGACTGCACCGCCGATGGGGCAGGGGAGATCGCGCGCCGCGCGCGTGGCACCCCGCGTATCGCCAACCGCCTGCTGCGCCGCGTGCGTGACTATGCGCAGGTGAAGGCAGGCGGCCACATCGACGAGGCCGTGGCACAGGCTGCGATGAAGATGCTGAAGGTCGATCCGGAGGGCTTCGACGAGCTTGACCGGCGCCTGCTCAAGACCATGGTCGACTACTTCGACGGCGGCCCGGTCGGCATCGAATCGCTGGCCGCGGCGCTGTCTGAAGAGCGCGGCACGCTGGAAGACGTGGTTGAGCCCTACCTGATCCAGCAGGGCTTCCTGGTGCGCACCGCGCGTGGCCGCATGGCCACCCACAAGGCCTACCGGCACATGGGCCTGAAGCCGAAGAACCCGCCGCAGGACCTGTTCGCCGAGGTTCCCGATGTCGGTTGAGCCCCGATTCAGTTGGCCGACACGCATTTACTGGGAAGATACCGACGCAGGTGGCGTGGTTTACCACGCCCGCTATGTGGCCTTCATGGAACGGGCCCGGACCGAATGGATGCGTGCGCTGGGCTACGGCCAGGAGCGCATGCGCGCCGAGCACGGGATGGTCTTCGCGGTGCGCTCGATGCAGATGGATTTCATCAAGCCGGCACGGCTGGATGACACCCTGCAGGTGAGCGCCCGCCTGGTCCAGCTGAAGAAGGCCAGCATGGTCTTCGACCAGCAGATCCTGCGCGACGGCGAACTGCTGCTGTCGGCGCAGGTCCGCATCGCCGCACTGGAAGCGGCCAGTTTCCGCCCGCGTGGCATGGACGAGGCCGTCCTTGCCGTGCTGCAACCCCACCTCCACCCCGAATCCGAACACTGAGGAACAACGGATGATCGCAACGCTCCTGGCCCTGCAGGCCACGGTCACCGAGGCACTGCCGGCCGACGTCAGCAACGCCGCGACACAGACCCTTGCCCAGGCCACCACCGGCGGCGGCATCAACTACCTCGAACTGATGGCCAAGGCCAGCCTGCCGGTGAAGATCATCGTGCTGCTGCTGCTGGTCGGCTCGTTCGTCAGCTGGGTGATCATTTTCCGTAAGGCCCGTGTGTTCAAGCAGGCCACCCGCGAAGCCGACGAGTTCGAGAACCGCTTCTGGTCCGGTGCGGACCTGGGCAAGCTGTACAGCTCGGCCACCGACCGCAGCCGCAATGTCGGCGGCCTGGAGGCCATCTTCGAAGCCGGCTTCCGCGAGTACACCCGCCTGCGCGACAAGCGCCGGCTGGATGGCCGCGCGCAGCTGGAAGGCGCGCAGCGTGCCATGCGCACCACCTACACCCGCGAAGTGGACCAGCTCGAGCGCAACCTGGAACTGCTGGCCAACATCGGCTCGACCGCGCCGTACGTGGGTCTGGTCGGTACCGTGTTCGGCATCATGGTGACCATGCACGACATGATCAGCAGCGGTGCGCAGGCCGGTATCGCCGCCGTCGCGCCGGGTATCTCCGAGGCACTGTTCGCCACCGCCATCGGCCTGTTCGTGGCGATCCCGGCGGTGTGGGCCTACAACCGCTTCACCACGCGCGTGGAGCGCATGTCGGTGCGGTTCGAGACCTTCGCCGAAGAGTTCAGCTCCATCCTGCAGCGCCAGAGCGCTGGCGACGAGTAAGCGCCTGACCCGGGAGTCCAAGCCATGTCCGCTGCCATCGGTCGCCGCAAGCGCCGCAAGCTGAAATCGGAAATCAACGTCGTTCCCTACATCGACGTCATGCTGGTGCTGCTGATCATTTTCATGGTCACCGCGCCGCTGCTCACCCTGAGCTTCGACGTCGACCTGCCGCAGTCCAACGCCAAGGCGCTGGAGAGCAAGCAGGACCCGGTGATCGTCTCGGTGCGCCAGGACGGCCAGCTCAGCCTGAAGCTGGCTGACGCCAAGGAACCGACCGCCGTGTCGGCCGAGGAACTGGAAGGCCGCCTGGCCGGCATTGCCGCCCAGGACAAGGGCGTGCGCGTGATCGTTGCCGCCGACCGCGCCGTGGCCTATGAAAAGGTCATCGCTGCGATGGATGTGATCAAGCGCGCCAAGGTAGACAAGGTAGGCCTGGCCACCGATGCACGCTGACGCCCTGCCACCTTCGCATCAGCGCGAACCCGGCTGGGGCCTGCCCCTGGCGCTGGCGTTGCTGGTGCACCTGCTGGTCGCGCTGGTCTTCATCGTGGCCTGGTTCTGGTCGCCCGAGCGCAACACCGATGCCGCCGCCGGCGATCCTTCGGTCGAGGCCAGCCTGGCGCTGTCCGCGTCCGATGCCTCCGCCGCACGCCAGGCCCTGCGCCAGTCGGAGAAGCTGGAGGACCTGCCGCCGCCGGTCGCCGAGCCGATCCCGGTGCCGGAAGACACCATCCCGCCGCCGCAGCCGATTCCCGAACCGCGCCCGCAGGATGCCCCCACGCCCCAGCAGCAACAGGCGCAGGAGCGTGTCGCACAGCCGGACACCAAGGACCAGGAAGCGGTGAGTGCGCTGGCCATCTCGCAGGAGAAGGCCAAGCAGGAACAGGAAGCCAAGCGCCGCCAGGAGCAGATCGACCTGACCGAACGCAAGCGCCAGGAAGAAGCGGAGCAGAAGCTGCGTCTGGCCAAGCAGCAGGAAGCGGACGAGAAAAAGAAGCAGGCCGAGCAGGAGCGCGTGGCCGCTGACAAGGCCGAGGCCGAGAAGCAGAAGAAGATCGCCGAAATCCGTGCCCGCCGCGAGCAGGCCGAGAAGGAAGCCAAGCTGGCCGAGCAGAAGCTGCGCCAGGTGGCTGCCGCCCGCAATGCCGCCGGCAGTGCCGCTGCCGGCTCCAGCGGTGCCTCCCAGCCGGCTGCCGGTGGTGGTGGCAACAGCGACGATCTTTCGGCCAAGTACGCGGCTGCGATCCAGGCCAAGGTGCTGTCGCAGTGGGTTCGCCCGGATACGGTGCCGCTCGGCCAGCGTTGCCAGATCACCATCACCCAGATTCCGGGTGGCACGGTGATGCAGGCCAAGGTCAGCCCGAACTGCCCGTATGACGAGGCGGGCAAGCGTTCGATCGAGGCCGCCGTGCTCAACGCGCAGCCGCTGCCGTACCGCGGGTTCGAGTCGGTGTTCGCGCGCACGCTCAACTTCACCTTTACCGCCCAGGATCGCTGAGGCGGGCAGGGCTGGGTGGCTCTCGGGCCACCTGCGCCCACAGATGTCGCGCTTGCCTCTGGTAGATCCGGTTTCGGCCGGGCAGGCTGTAGGCTGCTGTCGAACACCGCCCCACAGGGCGGCGTGACCGGGGCAGGCAGGTGCGATGTTAGCCACGACGTTAACGGTGCGTGAGAGGACGGGCTGGAACTGACCCGGAATTCACGTACCCTTGGTTCATGATTGCGAAGCGGTTCACTCCCGCTTTGCTATCCCTCGTTCCGGTTTCCCCCTATTGAGCGCTCCATGAAAAAGATGCCTCGCTGGCTTGCCGTGTTTGCGGCCCTGTTGCTGCCCTTTGCTGCCGTCGCGCAGCAGAAGGGGCTGGATATCGACATCATCGGCGGCAATGCCTCCGCCCTGCCGATCACCATCGTGCCGATGCCCTACCAGGGTTCGGCGGCTGCACCGCAGACCGACGTCGCCGGCGTGGTCCGCGCCGACCTCGAGCGCTCGGGCCAGTTCCGCACGCTGCCGGAAGCGCAGATCGTCGAGAAGCCCGTGCGTGGCGGCGACATCCAGTTCGCCACCTGGCGCGCGCTGAAGCAGAACTACATCGTGGTTGGCCGCGTGCTCGACGCCGGTGCCGGCGCCTACCGTGTCGAGTACGAACTGTTCGACGTGCCCAAGGGCGAGCGCCTGCTGGGCCTGGCGATGACCGCCCGTGGCAACGCCATGCGCGACGTTGCCCACCAGATGGCCGACGCCATCTATGAAAAGATCACCGGTGTGCGCGGCGCCTTCTGGACCCGCATCGCCTACGTGACCGCCAGCGGCAAGGGCGACGCCATGCGCTATGCGCTGATGGTGGCCGACTCCGACGGCTACAACCCGCAGACCATCGTGCGTTCGGCCGAGCCGCTGCTGTCGCCGTCGTGGAGCCCGGATGGCAGCAAGCTGGCCTACGTCAGCTTCGAGCGTGGCAATTCGGCGATCTACATCCAGAACATCGGCACCGGCGCGCGCGAGCTGGTCACCAGCTTCCGTGGCATCAACAGCGCTCCGGCGTTCTCGCCGGATGGCCGCAAGCTGGCCCTGACCCTGTCGCGTTCGGGCAACCCGGAAATCTACGTGATGGACCTGGGCAGCAAGCAGCTGACCCAGCTGACCAACCACTTCGCCATCGACACCGAGCCGACCTGGGCGCCGGATGGCAGCGCTGTGTACTTCACCTCCGATCGCGGTGGCCGTCCGCAGGTCTACAAGGTGGGTGCGGGCGGCGGCAGTGCCGAGCGCGTGACCTTCCAGGGCAACTACAACGCCAAGCCGTCGGTGTCCTACGATGGCAAGAAGATCGCCGTCGCCCAGGGCTCGGGCAACAGCTACAAGATCGCGATGATGGACAGCTCGCTGGGTTCGCCCCGCTGGAGCACGCTGTCTCCGGGTTCGCTGGATGAATCTCCGAGCTTTGCGCCCAACGCAAGCATGGTGTTGTACGCCGCCCGCGAGGGTGGCCGTGGTGTGCTGTATGCCGTTTCCGCCGATGCGCGCGTGCGCCAGCGGTTGGTTCTGGCCGACGGAGATGTGCGCGAACCGGCATGGTCCCCATACCGTACCCAGCGCTAAAAGAGTGTTAATATTTTCGCTGTCTTGAACCCCTCATCGGCCTAGGAGCCACAAAGGTATCGCCATGAACAAGTCCACCCGCGTTCTGCTTGTTTCCCTGCTGTCTGTGGCCGTCCTGGCCGGTTGCTCGAAGAAGGTCAAGGAAGAAGTGCCGGCTCCGGTCGACACCGGCACCTCGACCACCACCCCGACCGGTCCGTCGACCTCCGGCCTGTACGGCCCGGGCGACCTGGACACCGACGCTTGCCTGCGCCAGCGCGTTGTCTACTTCGACCTGGACAAGGAAGACGTGAAGCCGGAATTCCAGGCCATCATGGCGTGCCACGCCAAGTACCTGCGTGACCGTCCGTCTTCGCGCATCACCCTGCAGGGCCACACCGACGAGCGCGGTTCGCGCGCGTACAACCAGGCCCTGGGTGAGCGTCGTGGCAACGGCGTCAACTCGGCCCTGCAGGCCAACGGTGGCTCGGCTTCGCAGCTGACCGTCGTGTCCTACGGTGAAGAGCGTCCGGTCTGCACCGAGTCGAACGAGTCCTGCTGGTCGCAGAACCGTCGCGTCGAAATCGTCTACACCGCGCAGTAATCCATGCGCATTGGCATCAAACTGATGCTGGTCGTTGCGGCAGCCCTCGTGGCTGCCGCACCGGCGCATGCACAGCGACAGAGCCTGGCTGACCGTGTCGGCGCGCTCGAGCAGCAGATGTACAACAACAGTGCCAACCAGGACCTGTTGAACCAGATCAATCAGCTGCGGCAGCAGGTCACCAGCCTGCAGGCCTCGATCGAGCAGTTGCAGCACGACAACGCCCAGCTCAAGCAGTCCGCCCAGGACCAGTACCTGGATCTGGACAGCCGCCTGAACCGGTTGGAAGGGGGCAATGCCGCCCCGGCCCTGCCGCCCGTTCCGGCGAGCGCGCCGAAGGCCGCTCCGGCCCCGGCAAAACCCGCAGCGGCGGCCACTTCCGAGCGGCCGCCTTCGGTCCATGGTGATGCCGGCAGCCTTGCCGCCACCGGCGACGAGCGCACCACCTACAACGTCGCCTTCGATTCGCTGAAGGCCGGCAGGTACGATGACTCGGCGCAGCTGTTCCTGAGCTTCCTGCAGCTGTATCCGAACGGCGTCTATGCGCCGAACGCGCTGTACTGGCTGGGCGAGAGCTACTACGCCACCCGCAATTTCCCGATGGCCGAGACCCAGTTCCGCGAACTGCTCTCGCGCTATCCGACCCACGACAAGGCCGCTGGCGGCCTGCTCAAGGTCGGCCTCTCGCAGTACGGCGAGGGCAAGGTCGACCAGGCCCAGCAGACGCTGGAGACCGTCGTGGCCCAGTACCCCGGCTCGGACGCCGCGCGCACCGCGCAGGACCGTCTGCAGTCCATCCGCCTCGGCAAGCAGATCCGCTGATCCGCTGACCGGGCGTACAATGGGTGCCCTGTAGAGCCGAGCCCACGCTCGGCTGCTTTCGTTTCCGGTTCGGCAAACCCGCCCGGATCCGTTAGCGCCGGGCCATGCCCGGCGGCTTGCATTACCGGCGGGTATACCCGCCCGGTTGCTGTTGTAGAGCCGAGCCTTGCTCGGCTGCTTTCGTTACCGGCCACGGTAGCCCACCCGCCACGTGTCCCACCAAGAAGTACCTGCCATGACCGCCGTTACCCCGTCCAGCGCCGCCGCCACGCCCAGTGAGATCGTGCAGTCGCCCCTGCCACGCCTGAAGATCACCGAGATCTTCACTTCGCTGCAGGGCGAAGCCGATACCGCCGGTTGGCCGACCGTGTTCGTGCGTCTGACCGGTTGCCCGCTGCGCTGCCAGTACTGCGACACCGCCTATGCCTTCCACGGCGGCACCTGGTGGGACATCGACGACATCGTGGCCGAGGTGCTGGCCCAGGGCGTGCGCCACGTCTGCGTGACCGGCGGCGAGCCGCTGGCACAGAAGCGCTGCCTGGTGTTGCTGCAGAAGCTGTGCGATGCCGGCATGGACGTCTCGCTGGAAACCTCCGGCGCGCTGGACGTCAGCGCCGTGGACCCGCGCGTATCGCGCGTGGTCGACATCAAGACCCCGGGCTCGGCCGAAGCCGCCCGCAACCGCCTGGAAAACCTGCCGCTGCTGACCGCCCGCGACCAGATCAAGTTCGTCATCTGCAACCGCGAGGATTACGACTGGGCCAAGGCGATGGTCGCCGAGCACGACCTGGTGAAGCGTTGCACCGTGTTCTTCTCGCCGAGCAAGGGTGAGATCACCGCGCGCCAACTGGCGGACTGGATCGTCGAGGACCGGCTGCCGGTGCGCTTCCAGATGCAGTTGCATAAAATCCTGTGGAACGACGAGCCGGGCCGATGAGCCCGCGCGACGTTCCCTGATGTAGCTCCGGCGCGGGACAGCGTGCTGGCTTTCCCCTCCCAACCGGACGTTTTTCCCATGAAGAAGGCAGTCGTGCTTCTCTCCGGCGGCATGGATTCAGCCGCCGTCATCGCCATGGCCCAGGAACAGGGCTTTGCCGTGCATGCCCTGAGCGTGCGCTACGGCCAGCGCCATACCTCCGAACTGGATGCCGCCGCCCGCGTGGCCAAGGCCCAGGGCGTGGTCGCGCACAAGACCGTGGACGTGGACCTGCGCAGCATTGGTGGCTCGGCGCTGACCGACGATATCGACGTGCCCGAGGCCGGCGGTGCCGGCATCCCGATCACCTATGTGCCGGCGCGCAACACCATCATGCTGTCGCTGGCCTTGGGCTGGGCCGAAGTGCTCGGCGCCAACGACATCTTCTGCGGCGTCAACGCCGTGGACTACTCCGGTTACCCGGACTGCCGCCCCGAGTTCGTGGCCGCGTTCCAGGCGCTGGCCAACCTGGCTACCAAGTCGGGCGTGGAGGGCGCGGGCATCAAGGTACACGCACCGCTGCAGTTCCTCAGCAAGGGCCAGATCGTCAGCGAAGGCGTGCGCCTGGGCGTGGACTTCGGTCTGACCGTGTCCTGCTACAACGCCGACGCCAACGGCGCCGCCTGCGGCCACTGCGACGCCTGCCGCCTGCGCGCGCAGGGCTTCACCGAAGCCGGCGTGCCCGACCCCACGCTGTACGCCTGAGGTAACGAGGGGCTGATGGCCCCAATGGTAGGTGCCAACCTTGGTTGGCACTGTGCGCCGGGCACGGCCCGGCGCTACCGCTACTGCAACCACCCCGACGCTTCAATAAACGCCCGCACCGCCCCCGGATCGGCATAGTCCAACTCGATCATCCGCGCGATCCCCGCCTTCTCATCCGCCTGCTGTCGCATGTACTCCTGCGCGATGCGATACCCGGCGTAATAGCCCACATCACTCACTCCGAACGGATTGCGGGCGCTGTTGTACAGCCAGTTGTCCAGGTCATCGCCGTCCATCTCAGCGATGAAGCGCGTGCGGATTTCCGCCTCGTGACGTGCACCGTACGCGTAGAAGGGCAGTGCCGGCCGACGCCCACTGATGCGCTCGGCCACATACTCGGCAACACCCTCGCGCACCGCGTACTGGGCCAGGTTGCCGGTGGTTTCGCGCCGCTGGGTATGCACGTACTCGTGCAGGTTGTTCTGCGCGTTGTTCGCCCCCGGGCGGCTGTCGTAGAAGATCCGCAGGCGGCTGCGCATCGGCTCGGGCAGCTCGCTCACGTCCACACGCTCGTCGCCCAGCGCCATCTCCGCCCCGATCAGCACCTTGTCGCCTAGCGTGGTGCCGCCGGTGCGCAGCACACCCACTGCATAGGTGATGGTGGCCGGGCGCAGGGCAGGGTAGAGCGTGCGGAAGGCGGCCAGGTCGCGTTCCAGTGTGGCGCTGGCCTGCTGCGCGTTTGCGGTCAATGGGCGTACCGACGTCCAGAAGCGCGGCCACGCACGCATGGCCTCGGCGTACTCGCGGGCGGTGTAGTGGCGCACCTGCATCAGTGCATGCAGGCCAGGGCTGCCCGGATCGATGTAGCGCTGCTGGACCAGCGTTACCCGGCGTTCGGCGTCGGGCTCGGCGCGCACCGCGTCATAGGTGGCCCAGAAGCGGCCGATGTCGTCGGTGACGACCCTCGATGGGGCGGCCAGTGCCGTGCAGGGCAGCAGCAGAGCAGCAAGCAGGCTGAAGGGCAGGCGCATCCGGAGTTCCGCAGTGGGATCACAGCTGGGATGCAGCAGTCGTCTGAAAGGTTTAGGCCGACAGCCCAGATCGGGGTAGTGCCGGCCGCTGGCCGGCAATCTCGGCACACCAGGGTTTCACCCGGCCCGGCAAAGTAGGGTAGAATGCCCACCCCGCCGAAAGGCTGGGGCAGTGCAACGGGCCGTTAGCTCAGTCGGTAGAGCAGAAGACTTTTAATCTTTTGGTCGAAGGTTCGAATCCTTCACGGCCCACCATTGCGATCAATGACTTAAGGCGCCCGAGTGGCGCTTTTTTCATGTCTCCGGAAAAATTGAGTGGTTCCACGCTCAAGTGCGTTTCTCTTGCCGGGCAGTACTACTGGCAATTCATGGTCGCAGCGCTGCCATGTCGTTTCGGTAACGTGTCCACCGGCAGCCTTGTTATCGCCACCGGTGATGCCCCAGTGTTTCAGAACCTGCAGGGCGAAGCGCTCGGCCTTGGATATAACCCCGACATGGACCGCTTTGGCGGCTGCGTGATGATCGGCCGCCAGAACCTGCGCTGCGGCGCATGCGCTCGCCTGCTGGCCAAGGCCGCAGGCGGCTATGACCTGCAGATGAAATGCCCCCGTTGCGGGGATATGAACCATATGAAGGCCCAGAGCCTCTCCACGGATCGCCGCGAGCGACACCAAGAAGAAGGCTCTACCCATGAAGAACGAACTGATCCACGGCGATGCACTGAGCGCGATGCCGACCCTGCCGGCCAACAGCTTCGACGCCCTCATCACTGATCCCCCATATGCAAGCGGCGGCGTCCACGCGTCTGCTCGCCAGCGCAGTCCCAACGAGAAGTACATGCAGAGCAGTGGGCCGTACCTGCATGCTGACTTCCCCAGCGACGAACGCGACCAGCGCTCGCACCTGGCGTGGATGCAGCTGTGGCTGGCGCAGTGCAACCGCGTCTTGCGCGATGGCGCGCCGGTGCTGTTGTTTACCGACTGGCGGCAGCTGCCGCTGACTACCGACGCGCTGCAGTGCGCCGGCCTCACCTGGCGCGGTGTGGCGGTGTGGGACAAGACGGGCGGCGTGCGACCTCAGCGCGGCCGATTCTCCAACCAGGCCGAGTACGTCGTACTGGGTAGCAAGGGCGGGATGCCGCTGGGCCGAGCGGCGCCAACGCTGCCGGGTGTCTTCCGCGAGGCGGTACGCAAGTCGGACAAGCACCACCTCACCGGCAAGCCGACCGACCTCATGCGCCAGCTGGTGCGGATCTGTGGGCAGGGCGGGCGCATCCTCGATCCATTCGCCGGCTCCGGCACCACGTTGGTAGCCGCTGATGCTGAGGGCTACAGCTGGACCGGCATCGAGATGACCGGCCACTACTTCGACGTGGGCCAGAGCAGGCTGTCGCAAGTCTGACCGTGCAGTGGCGTTTTGATATGACCAATGGCCGCCCGTTGTGCGGCCATTGGGTTTTGGGCTTTCGATTCGTCCATACCACACGGGCGCGGAGATTGTCAGTGGCCAAGCCAAGGTCGCAACTATCGGAGCATGCACGGTGTCTCCACCGTCTAGATTCCAAACGACAATGGCACCCTCACCTTACCATATGCACGGACGGCTCACACGTAGAGCGTCAGCCAAATGGGCAGTTCACCCTCAACTTCCCTAGCGTTGAACGCGCACCACTACTAGGCTTGGCAGGTAACGGTGGACACAATTGGTGTTGTCTTGACTCCATCAGCATCGTAGATTGTCGTTTGTACCGTATGGGTTGCGTTGCTTGACTCAGCGGAGTCGCATCCAAAATTCCAGCTCAGCTGCCCGTCTTTGAGCGTAACCGGTAGTCCCTTGGCATCGCCGCACCTGTGTCCTGGTGCGCACTGCACGATTTTTGCGTCCGCTTTCATCGCCCCTTGAGGGTAGCCCGTGTAGGTGAAAGAGACCGGGACTTTGCTCGGGCCTTTGCCAGCAGCAGGGCCTGTGGAAGTGATAGCGAAAGCTGAGCAAGACTTACCTTCGCGATACATGCGGTAGCCTTTCTCGAATCCGAGCATGGCGGCTTTTTGGAACACGGGATCCTTCAATGCGGCTTGATCGTCCGGATTCGTATGGAAGCCAACTTCAGCGATCACTGTGGACATCGTCGCTTTCCGCGTCTCGGCATTGTCATCGGTGTAAACTCCGCCCGCAGGATAGGACTCGTATCCTGGCGTTGAGTTGATTAGTTCCTTCATATAGCAGAGGGCGCTTTCTGCCAGCTTCTGATCTTCAGCGCGTCCAGGTTGATAGATCAGTCTCAACCCGCGAGCAGTAGTGTCTGCAACGCCGTTTGTGTGAACTTGAAGAAGAGCATCAACTTGCTGATTGTTCGCGAAAAGGGGTCGCGCATATAGATCTTCGGTTCTCTCAATGTCTCCCTCGCGAGGTGACGATGCTTTGGAATTCCAAACCGACTTGAGTTCCGGGTATTTGCTCGCGAGGTGGTATCTTGACGAGACTTTCCACCACTCAAGTCCGCTTGGCTGATGAATAGTGGATTCCCGTGATCTCACGAAGGATGTCGTCGCTCCACTTCGGCTTGTCAGTGCGCTAGATAGAAATTCCGCCATGGGCGGCGTAATCACGTCCTCGATAACGCCGTTGTAGCTGTCGCGTTGAAATCGCCAATCCTTGAATCCGTAGTGATAATAAGATCCATGCCCGGCTGATATCATTACTTTTGCGGGTTCGGCGCTTGGCTCGGCTCGCGCCGAGGTTCTGTTGGTTGGTGATTTTTGGGTCGGCGTTTCGCGTCGTTCCTCAGGGAAGTAGTGGTATACATTTTCTCCGTCAAATCGAAACTCAACTCCCCCGATGGGGATTACGCCTTCCATTATGGAAATGAGAGATCTGGATATCTCATGCAGGTTATCTTCGAACTGAGCGCCATAGCTCTTGGGGATGAAGTCTTTCCCAAGATCAACTATCAGTAGTTCGCCAGTTTTGTCGAATTTTGCAAAAACTCTATGACTGTTGGAGGCTTGGCCTGGCAATGGAGGAAGGCCATTTACAATCCGCTGCGCCTCCTTGGTGAGTTCACTTTCCAGCTCAAGACGCTCATTTGCCTTCAGATGAACAACGTTCCTCGGGCTGTCGGTTACGCCTGGATAGCTAATCGCAAATCCATTGCCCGCGCTTGCCCATGCGCCGATGCCGAGTGCTACTGCTAGTGATGACCTATAGAGCGATTTCATAAAATTCCCTTTAGTAATCTCAAGCCCCCTGCCCCTCGAAGATATGGCAGGACCTTAGCCCCCGCAAGGCATATCACAAGCTGGTGATCCTCTAAGTCTGGGGTGAGCGTAGATTCAAACTTATCTAAATCAATGGCTTGCATCTTCGATGGGCAGTATTTGGAACTGGCCAGAAGATCATTCGAATCCATCATCGTGCCTTGAATACGGATGGAACGGACAGCCAAGGGGCTGGTAACGGCTCAAATGCAGCTCACGTCGTGGCGATGCTGCGCTTTGTCGATTTCTGTACCAATCCGGCAGGCCGACAGACCTACTACGTCAGTTGGTGCGGGGAGGATGGCGGGAGCATTCTCGATCCATTCATTGGCTTGGGTACGACGTTGGTGGCCGCGGATTTCGAGGGCTACAGCTACCGGCATCGAGATTAATCTGGTCCCCGTCAGCGGACGCCAAGAAGCGATACTTTGATCGCACTGAGATTTCTTATGTCCCGTATCACCCGCCGTAGTTGCACCGATGGGTTTAAAAGCCAGGCTGTGGAGCTGGCCGAGTCGCTTGGACCTGCCGCAGCTGCCCGCCAGTTCAGGGGGGGGCAGATCAATTCAGAAAGGCACCGCCAAGCGGTGCCTTTTTTGTTGCTCCCGGTGCCGGGCTCCTACTTCGTCCGCGCTCCCTTTGCCGTTGCGGCTGCTGCGTCAGCAGCCTCCTGTGCAGCCGTTGCTGCGGCATTCGCAGAGCGCTCGATCGCGACGCGTTCCGCCTCGAAGGCGGCAAGGCGCTGTGCACTCATCCTGCGCTCCAGTTCCATCGATGCGACGAAGCTCTCCGGATACTTCGAGGCACAGGCCTGTTGCACCAGCTGCACCGCGTGATCGGACAACCCCGGCTGGATATGACCCAGCAGGCAGTCCGCATACGACGCAGATGTGGATTGGTTCCCTGCGGGTTGCGGTGAGCCTGCAGCAAGGGCAACAGCAATCAATGCATTCAACATAGAAACCTCCTTGTAATGGTCAGTCAGGGCGGCTGGGGCTGCCAACGTCGAGCATAGCGCCATCCCGGACCGCCGTCGCTCGGCGGGAGCATCATGGTTCCAGCAGGCATGGACCAGAATCGAGCATTCGGCAGGGATCTGCTTTCGCGTGAGTCCATCGCATTGCAGTGCGACCCACCCGGCTCGAGGCCCTGGCGCTATGCTCGGCACTTTCCCAGGATGGGCCGCCCCATGCGCTTGATCGTGCTGTCGCTGTTGTTGTCCGCTGTCTCCGCCGCGCCGCTGATGGCCGCCGAACCCGCGTCGCCCGCTGCCGCCTCGCCACTGGTGATCGGCGAGACTTTCACCATTGAGTCGAAGGCGCTGGGCGAAACCCGCCGCATCAATGTCTACCGTCCGCAGCCCTGGGGTCTGGATCCGAAGGCACCGTTGCCGGTGCTGTACATGGCCGATGGCGGCATAGGCGAAGATTTCCTGCACGTGGCCGGGCTGGTGCAGGTGCTGAGCGGCAACGGCAGCATGCGTCCGTTCCTGCTGGTTGGCATCGAGAACACCGAGCGCCGCCGCGACATGACTGGCCCCAGCAACGACCCGCAGGACCAGAAGATCGCGCCGCGTATTGGTGGATCGGCGGCCTACCGCCGCTTCCTGCGCGATGAACTGATGCCGCAGGTACGCCAGCGCTACCCGACCACCGACGAGCGCGCGCTGATCGGTGAATCGCTGGCCGGCCTGTTCGTGGTCGAGACGCTGCTGCAGGAGCCGACGCTGTTCAACAGCTACATCGCGCTGGACCCCAGCCTGTGGTGGAACCGTGGTGCAATGTTGGCCGGAGCGACCAAACAGCTGCCGGCGGTGACGCGTGCGAAGCCGCAGGTGTTCCTGGCCAGCAGCGGACAGCCGGAACTGGCCGCTTCCACTGCACGACTGGCCGCGTTGCTGCAGCAGGCCGCGCCGTCGCCACTGGTGAAGTACCTGCCGCTGCCGGAGGAAACCCACGCCACGATCTACCACCCGGCCGCCCTGCAGGCGCTGCGCACGCTGTTCCCGGCGCCGCCACCGGCCTCGCCCTGACCTGGCGTGGCACTGCGTCGCACGACGTGTGAGGATGCGGTAGCGGCGCCAACCGGGTGCGTCGCCCGCAACGGGAGAGCGTGGATGCAGCGTGTGCGTGTATGGAGTGTGGCGGCCTGCCTGGCCGTGAGTGGCTGCGCGATGTCGGTGGCGCCACCGGCAACGCAGAGTGAAGCGAAGGAAAGCGCGGCCACTGCAGCGCCGGGCGTGGTGCTGCCGGATACGGAAGCGCTGCGCGTACATGACCCCGTGGGGCGCGATTACCCGATCTGGGTGGCACTGCCGGCCGACTATGCCGCGCACCCTGAAAAGCACTATCCGGTGCTGTACGTAACCGATGCGCTGTACAGCTTTCCGCTGGTGCGCAGCGTGCGCAACATGGTCGGGCAGAAGGGCGTCAACATCGAGGATTTCATCCTGGTCGGGCTGCCGCCGCAGGAGGGCCTGACTTCGAAGCAGAGCCGTTCGCGTGATTACACCCCCAGCAATCCGGCGCGTACCGACCCGCGCGACTACAGCGATGACGTCAGCTACGGCGGCGCGGCACATTACCGCGATTTCCTCGCCGAGCACGTGCTGCCGATGATCGATGCACGCTACCGCACCGATCCGGCGCGACGCGCCTATGCTGGCCATTCCTATGGCGGCCTGTTCGGCGCCTACGTGCTGACCACGCGTCCGGACATGTTCCGGACCTACATCCTGTCCAGCCCGTCGCTGTGGTTCGACAACCACCTTGTGCCGCGCCTGCAGGCCAAGGCCAAGGCGCCCACGCAGCCGACCACGGTGGTGCTGTCGATCGGCAGCTTCGAAACGGTCAAGCCGGAGCCGCGCTATTTCACCCGCAACGACATGCTGCGCCACAACGCCGAGTTCGCCGAGCAGCTGCGCGGCAGTGGCCGCTCGCTGACGGTGGACAACATGGTGATCGACGACGAGGACCACTTCACGGTGTACCCGGACATGATCACCCGCGCGTTGTTGAAGGTGTTCCCGGGTACCGGGCCGTACAGCAGCGGTTGATCTCAGGTTCAATCCACGCATGGCGTGGATCTATCGGGGGTGTTGACGAAGATCCACGCCGACGAGAAACGGAATCAGTAGATCCACGCCATGCGTGGATGATTGCCTCAGGCCGCGCTGGCCTGCGGCGGCGGTATCAACGTGGCATCCGCTGCATGACGGAAGCACAGGCGGATGGCATCGAGCAGCTCGCTCATGCTGTACGGCTTGGGCAGGAAGTGGATGCCGGCGCGCAGCTGTGGCAGCACGCGGTGCTGGTCCATGCCGGAGGTGACCAGGATCGGCAGCTGCGGCAGGTGCTCGCGCACGCGGTTGGCGGTTTCGATGCCGCTGATGCCGCCCAGGCAGACGTCGGTGAACAGCAGGTCGAATGGTTCGCCAGCGTTGAGCAGGCCCAGCGCGGCCTCGGCGCTGCTGACAGCGGTGACCTGGCAGGCCTGGCTTTCCAGGGCGAGGCGACTGAGTTCCTGGGTTTCCTCGGCGTCCTCGATCAGCAGGACGCGCGGTTCCACAAAGCGCTTGGACAGCAACATGACGCGGCAACTCCGGACAACAGGGGGAGCGAAAGGCGCGCAAGTATGCGCAAGCCGGTAGTGATCCCGGCGTGCACGGCAAGCTAAGTGGGCGTTACAACCGTCCGCGCCGCTTGCGATGAAGGTGCCAGGCCAGCACCAGCACCGCCAGCAGGGCCGTGCCGATACGCAGGCTGGTGGCCTGCCAGCCCAGTGCAACGGCGTCATCGAGGCTGAACACATTCCAGGCCAGGTTCATCGAAACGTGCAGGACCAGGCCGCACCACAGGGTGTCGCCGTCGAGGTGGTCGAGCCAGGCGAAGATGAAGCCGCCCAGGGCGATCACCGCGCCGACGAACAGCGCGATGCCGCCACCGTCCAACCCACCGAAGCCGAGCCAGTGCACCATGCCGAACAGCAGCGCCTGCGGCAGTGCGAGCCATGGCCAGGAGCCGCGCATGGTCTTCACCAGCAGCACGAAGCCGAGTCCTCGGAACAGCACTTCCTCGGCCAGCGGGAACAGCACCGCCAGCATCGTGGCATCCAGCGTGGTCAGCGCGGTGTTCGGCGTGCCGAGCAGCGCCAGGCCCAGCCAGCAGGGCAGGCTGGCCAGCAGCACCCACATCGGGCCACCCCAGCCATTCCCGCGCAACCCGAGGCTGGCCAGCAGGCTCATGCCACGGGGTCGCAGCAGCGCGGCCAGCAGCAGTGCCACCAGTACCGCCAGCGTGTTGTCCAACAGGCTGCCGCCATAGGGGATGGGCAGTGCGGGAATCGGTGTGCCGATGGCCGCGGCGATATCGCGCAGGTTCAGGCCGAGGCCGACGCTCAGCAGGACCAGCAACAGGCGCGCGGTGGTGGGCAGGCGGGACAACACGGTCATGTATGCATTCCCTGCGGAACAGGGTTTCAGTCTGCGGGGTAGCAGGGAAGCGGGCACGCGTCGGAAGTCCCCGTGCCATCGGTCATGCGTTGCCGCACAGTCATCACAGGGCAGGTACAGTCGATGCCAGACCGACAGGAGCAATGCCGATGCTGTGCCCCGTGTGCAAGACCCAGACCCTGCAGATGGCCGAACGCCATGGCATCGAGATCGACTATTGCCCCGGCTGCCGTGGTGTCTGGCTGGACCGGGGTGAACTGGACAAGATCATCGAACGCGCGGGTGCCGGTGCGGCCGCGCCGCCGCCAGCGCCCGTGCAGGCCCAGCCGGCATCCGCGCCGCCACCGGTGATGCACCGTGATACCCGCCACCTCGGCCAGCGCTACGAGGACAACCGTGGCCACGGCTACAAGAAAAAGAAGAAGGACAGCTTCCTGTCGGAATTGTTCGACTTCTAGGCGCTTCGCTCTTTGTAGAGTCGAGCCATGCTCGACTCTACAAGGGCCGCGTGATCACGGCCGCCGCAGGATGAACTCGCGGTCGTGGGTGTCGCCGACGATGAAGTCGTACTCGCCAACCTTGCTGCAGCCATAGCGCGCGTAGAAGCGTTGCGCACCGAAATTCTCTTCCCACACGCCCACCCACAGGGTGCGGCGCTGCGGCTGGTCCAGCCAGGCCATGAACGCATCCATCAGGCGTGCACCATGGCCGCCGTTCTGGTGTGCAGCCAGGATGTAGAACCGCTTCAGTTCGATGTCGCCCTCGCGTGCATCCGTGTGCGGCAGGGTGTTGGCGCCGGCGGCCAGATAACCGACCACGGTGTCACCGTCCATCAGCAGCCAGATGGCACTGCGTGGGTCGGACAGTTCGATGCGCTGAGGTTCGCGGCTGTAGTGCGCCTGCAGGAAATCATGCAGCTCCTGCGCCGGGTACGAGTCGCCCCAGGTTTCGTTGTAGGTGGTGATGGCGATCGCCGACAGGGCGTCGACATCGGCAAGGGTAGCGCGGCGGATCTGCAACGACATGGCGGGGCCTGCAATGGAGCGTGGCGCAGTGTAGCCGGCCCCGGCGACTGCCGGGGCTGGCCATTGCTCACGAACCGCTGCTCAGAACCACATGCGCACGCCGGCGACCCAGCGGGTGTCGCGCGCGTGGTCACCGGCATAGTCGGCGGTGTCGCCAAACGTGCGTTCGTGGCTGATGCCGATGTACGGCGCGAAGCGGCGGCTGAACTCATAGCGCAGGCGCAGACCGGCCTCCACCTTGTTCAGTCCGCGACCAATGCCGTACTCCGGTTCATCCTTGGCCGCGACGGTGGCTTCCAGCAGCGGTTGCAGGATCAGGCGGTTGGTCAGCAGCACGTCGTACTCAACCTCGGCCTTGGCCAGCACCTGGCCACCGGAGCCCATGTACAGCGTGGCCGAGCTTTCGAACTTGTACGGCGCCAGGCCCTGGATGCCGATGGCTGCCCACGTGCGCGAGTCGGCCGGGCGGAAGTCCTGGCGCACGCCGACCAGCACGTCCCACCACGGCGACACGCTGCGGCCGTACAGCGCTTCCAGTGACGACGATTCGGTGCGGCCACGGCTGCGTTCGCCATCGGTACGCAACCACAGACGGTTGATGTTGCCGCCGATCCAGCCGGTCGCCTCCCAGGCCTGGCCGTTGCTGCTCTTGCCATCCCAGTGTTCGAGGCGGTCGATCAGCAGCAGGCTGTTGATCTCCGGCGCATGCTCCATCGCACCGTGAGCGATGGGCGGGAAGGCAGCGGCACGGTCGGCATCGGTCGGCACCGGGATGGGTTCGCGCGGTTCGGTGGGCGCGGGCGCGCCGTGACCCATCGCCGCATGATCCATCCTGGAAGGGTCCATCGTGGTGTTGTCCATCGCCGCCGGCTGCATCGCGCCGTGGTCCATCTTCGAGTGGTCCATGGCTGAGTGGTCCATCGCGCCCGGATCCATCTTCGAATGATCCATCTTCGAATGATCGACCGGAGCGACTGGCATCTTCGCGGTCTTTGCGGGCGGATCCATCGCGGTCATGTCATGACCTTCGTGCGACTGCGCGAACACCGGCAATGCGGCGGCCAGGCCCAGGGCCAGCAGGCTGGGGGAAAGCAGTGGGCGGCTCATTCTTCGATCCTCACTTCGCGCATCATGCCCGCTTCCATGTGGTACAGCAGATGGCAGTGGTAGGCCCAGCGGCCGAGCGCATCGGCGCGCACGCGATAGCTGCGGCGGGTGCCCGGTGGCATGTCGATGGTGTGCTTGCGCAGCTGGAACTCGCCCTGCGCGTTTTCCAGGTCGCTCCACACGCCGTGCAGGTGGATCGGGTGCTGCATCATGGTGTCGTTGACCAGCACGATGCGCATGCGCTCGCCGTAGTTCAGCCGCAGCGGTTCGGCGCTGGCGAATGGGATGCCATCGAACGACCAGGAGAATTTCTCCATGTGGCCGGTCAGGTGCAGTTCGATCTCGCGACTGGGTTCGCGGCCATCCGGGTCTTCGAACAGGCTGCGCATCGCGCCGTAGGTCAGTACCTGGCGGCCGTTGTCGCGCAGGCCGATGCCGGGGTCGTCCAGCTTTGGTTCGGTGGCCGAACTCTGCATGTCCACCAGCGGGTTGTTGCGCTCGCTGGCCGGGTGCTTCGGTGACTTGCTGGCGGTATCGCTGCCGCCGTGCGCGCCGTGGCCCATGCTGGCGCCGCAGCCGCCTTCCATGCCCTTCATCGCGGCCATGTCGTGACCGCCGTGGCCACCACCGCCCATGTCGTGGCCCATGTCAGCCATGGTCAACAGCACGCGCCGGTCGCGCTCAGGAATCGGCGCCTGCAAGCCATGACGTACGGCCAGCGTGCCCGCAGCGTAGCCGGTGCGGCCCATGTCCTGGCAGAAGATGGTGTAGGCATCCTGGCCGCTCGGTTCCACCAGCACGTCGTAGGTCTCGGCTGGAGCGATGCGGAACTCGTCGATGCTGACCGGGTGGATGTACTGGCCATCGGCAGCGACCACGGTCATTTTCAAACCGGGGATGCGCACGTCGAAGTAGGTCATCGACCCGCCGTTGATGAAGCGCAGCAGCACCTTCTCGCCACTGCGGAACAGGCCGGTCCAGTTGCCGGCCGGGGCGGTGCCGTTCATCAGGTAGGTGTAGGTGTTGGCATTGACGTCGGACAGGTCGGTGGGCGTCATCCGCATCCGGCCCCACATGCCACGGTCGGACAGCGCTGCAGACCAGCCGTCGCGCTTCGCGTCGCGCAGGAAGTCCGGCAGCGTGCGCATGTAGTAGTTGTCATACGCCGCCAGCTTTTTCATGCGGCGGAACAGCGCGCCCGGGTCCATGTCGGTCCAGTCGGACAGCATGATCACGTGCTCGCGATCATGACGGTACGGCGCCGGCTCGGCGGGATCGATGATCAGCGCGCCGTACAGACCAGCCTGTTCCTGGAACATCGAGTGGCTGTGGTACCAGTAGGTGCCCGACTGCTTCAGTTCGAAATGATAGTGGTAGGTCTCGCCGGGGCCGATGCCGTTGAAGCTCAGGCCGGGCACGCCGTCCATGTTGGCCGGCAGCAGGATGCCGTGCCAGTGGATCGACGTCGGGTGTCGTTCCAGCGTGTTGCGCACGAACAGGTCCACGGTCTGGCCTTCGCGCCAGCGCAGGATCGGTGCCGGCAGTGAGCCGTTGACGGTGATCGCCGGGCGGGTACGGCCGGTGAAATTGGCCAGCGATTCGCCGATGGCCAGTTCGATGCGGGTGTCGCTGAGCACGGCGGGGGCGCCGGCCAGGCGTGGGGCGGCCGTGGCGGCGGCGAGCGCACGCTGCGGCACGCCGACAGCGGCGATACCGGCTACCACGCCGCCGGCGGTCAGGCCCTGCACGAACAGGCGGCGCGACGACATGGGCACAGCGCCCGGGCCGGGGGGAATGCGGGTATTCATGGTGGTGACTCCAGACACGTAAAGACGCCGGCAGGCGGCCGGCTACGGTGCGCAGGGCGCACGGTGCGTGTGGAATCAGCCGATGGGAGGACGCGAGATCGGCGGCAGCGGCGGCGCCGGACGGCCAGTGGCCGGCATCGGCTGCGGTGCCAGTGACAGTGCCGGGCTGGCCAGGTACGGCAACGGCTGTACCACCAGCAGCGGGTGCTGGGCGCAGCTGCGCACGCAGTCCTTGATCTGGCAGTGGGCGTCGTGGGCGGGGGCCTTGGTCTGCGGGGCCTGATCGGCCTGCATGGAGGCATGGTGATGGCAGTCGGCATCGCCGCCATCAAGGGCGGCTACCGCGTGGGCCATCCGGCCCATTTCCTCGTGACCGCTGGCCATGGCTGCGTTCAGCCCGTTGAGCAACAGGCTGAGCATGAGCACGACACGGAGCAGGGTCGAGGCCAGGGACATGGCGCTAATCTAGCTGCAAGCGGGCGCGGATGCACTTCCGGCTGAATGGCCGGTTCAAGGTTGGACCAGCACCAGTGTAGAGCCCAGCCCACGCTCGGCTGCTGTTCGCGCAGAGGCAGCCGAGCGTGGGCTCGGCTCTACAGGGGCGCCCGCGCGCCGTTGGGACCATGCCCGGCGGCCGCGCAGCGCGGCAACGCGATACCGTCAGCCCTCTTCGCGCACGATCTCGACCAAGCGCGGGCCGTAGCGGCTCAGCTTGCTGCCGCCGATGCCGCCGACCCGGGCCAGTTCGTCCAGGCTCGTCGGGCGCTGTTCGGCAATGTTGCGCAGGGTGCTGTCGTGGAAGATCACGAAGGCCGGCACATTCTGTTCGCGGGCCAGTTCGGCACGCAGGCCGCGCAGGGCGTTGAACAGCGCCAGATCCTGCGGCAGCACCGACAGGCCGGTGCGCTGTGCGCTGCGCTCGCGTCCGCTGGTGCTGCTGGCCGGGTCGCGGCGCATGCTGATCTGCCGGCGGCCGGTCAGTACGTCGCGGCTGGCGTCGGTCAGGCGCAGGCCACCATGGCCCTCGCTGTCCACTTCCAGCAGGCTGGCGGCGACCAGCTGGCGGAACACGCTGCGCCAGGTGCGCGCATCCAGATCGCGACCGATCGCATAGGTGCTGAGCTTGTCGTGCCCCTGCTGCTTCACCTTCTCGTTCTCGCTGCCACGCAGAACGTCGATCAGGTGGCCGACGCCGAAACGCTGGCCGCTGCGGTAGACACAGCTCAGCGCCTTCTGCGCCGGAATGGTTGCGTCCCACGAGGCCGGCGGTGTCAGGCAGTTGTCGCAGTTGCCGCAGGGCTGGGGATAGGTCTCGCCGAAACCGGCCAGCAGCACCTGGCGGCGGCACTGCATCGACTCGCAGTAACCCAGCAGGTGGTCGAGCTTGGACCGCTCCAGCTGCTTGCGCTCTTCACCTGCCTCGGACTGCTCGATCATCTGCTTGAGCAGCACCACATCGCCCAGGCCGTAGCACAGCCAGGCCTCGGCGGCCTCGCCATCGCGGCCGGCGCGACCGGTTTCCTGGTAGTAGCCTTCCATCGACTTGGGCAGGTCGGTATGCGCCACGAAGCGCACGTCCGGCTTGTCGATACCCATGCCGAAGGCAATGGTGGCGCACATCACGATGCCATCCTCACGCAGGAAGCGGCGCTGGTTGTTCGCGCGCACGTCCGGTGGCAGACCGGCATGGTAGGGCAGGGCGTTGAAGCCCTGGCCGCAGAGGAATTCGGCGGTCTCCTCGACCTTGCGCCGTGACATGCAGTAGACGATGCCGGCCTCGCCACGGTGGCCGCGCAGGAAATCGGTCAGCTGCTTGCGGGCGTTGTCCTTCTGCACCACGGTGTAGCGGATGTTGGGGCGATCGAAGGAGCTGACGAAGTGGCGTGCTTCCTGCAGATCGAGGCGCTCGGCGATCTCGCGCTGGGTCGGCGGATCGGCGGTCGCGGTCAGCGCGATCCGCGGGATCTGCGGCCAACGCTCGTGCAGCACGGTCAGCTGGCGGTACTCGGGGCGGAAATCATGGCCCCACTGCGACACGCAGTGTGCTTCGTCGATGGCGAACAGGGCGATCTGGCTGCGCGACAGCAGCGACAGGAAGCGGCCGGTCAGCAGGCGCTCGGGGGCGACATAGAGCATGTCCAGCTCACCCGCGAGCAATTCGCGCTCGACGCGGCCGGCGGTCTCGGCGTCCAGGGTTGAATTCAGGTACTCGGCACGTACCCCGAGCTGGCGCAGGGCTTCGACCTGGTCCTGCATCAGCGCGATCAGCGGCGAGATGACGATGCCACATCCGTCACGCAGCAGGGCCGGGACCTGGTAGCACAGCGACTTGCCACCGCCGGTGGGCATCAGCACCAGGGCATCGTGACCGGCAGCCACATGCTCCACGATGTCCTGCTGGGGACCACGGAAATCGTCGTAACCAAAGACGCGTTGGAGCAGGTCGTGCGCGGGACGGGAAGCCATCCGGCTAGTTTACCCCGGCGGGGGTGTCTCGGCAGGGCTGCGCCCTGGGAACGCGCCATCGCATGCGCGCTGCCGCTCCCACGCTTCGCTGCGCGAAACGCGGGCCCCACTTACCAGCTCCCAGACCCCCGCCGCTTCGCGGCCGCCCCCTGACTCAGGGGGCTCTCCCCCAGGCTTTGCCGACAGATCGCGAAAAACTGTCGAAGGCGGGGGGGGGGGGGGGGGGGGGGGGGGGGGGGGGGGGGGGGGGGGGGCGGCGCGGCCCGGCCGGGGGGTGGGGGGGGGGAGCCCCGCCCCCCCCCCCC
>NZ_JBJNRH010000009.1:63193-95731 GCF_045809185.1 Nocardiopsis yanglingensis
GAAGGCGGGGTGGGTCCGGTTGCGGGGGCGTGAGCGCCATGGATGGCGCGACCGAGCCTACATGGACGTATTTACGGCGTCCCCCGCAACCGGACCCACCCCGCCAACCCTCAGGAAACCAGCTTTTGCTCCGGCCGTTGCCGTTGCCGTTGCCTCTGCGGGTGCAGGGCGCAGCCCTGCCGAACACCCCAATCCTTACTGCAGCAGGGAACGCAGCATCCAGGCGTACTTCTCGTGCGTCTGCAGGCGCTGGGTCATCAGATCCTCGGTCGGGGCGTCGTCACCCTTGGCCGCCACGTCCAGCACTTCACGTGCCGTACGGCAGACCGCTTCGTTGGCGACCACCAACTGGCGTACCATTTCACGCCAGTCCGCACTGTCGGTCAGGCCCGGTTCCTCGGCGATCGAGGTCAGCGCAGCGAATTCCCGGTAGGAGCCCGGGGCATTGAAGCCCAGCGCGCGGATGCGCTCGGCCACGTCGTCCAGTGCCGCCCACTGTTCGGTGTACTGCGTCTCGAACATGGTGTGCAGCGAGTTGAACATCGACCCGGTCACGTTCCAGTGGAAGTTGTGCGTCTTCAGGTAGAGCGTGAACGCATCGGCCTGGAAGCGCGACAGACCGTCGGCGATCTTCTTGCGGTCGCCCTGGGTGATCCCGATATCGATGTTCGGCGCCGACGCTGCCGCCGCTGCAAGCTTCTGCTTGCCGGTCTTGGCCTTGGTCGTGCTCTTGGTCTTCGCCATGGGGTTCCTCCTTGTGGAATCGTTGGCCTTCACAATAAACCGGTCGTGATGACTGGTCGCTTTCAAAGTTTTGAACGAACCGATTGATGAACTCTATCGATAAAAATCCGCCGCCCCGCCTGCGCCAACAGCGCGCCGCCATCGACGGCGCCATGAGCCGCGACCGGGGCCGTTTGCTGGGGATGCTCTCGCGTTGCCAGGCCAAGCCACAGGATGCGGCGCTGGCCGCTACCTTCGAGCAGGCCTTGCAGGCGTCGGTGCAGCGCCGGATGACACGGGCGCAGCAGCAGCCGTCCATTACTCTGGACCCCCAGCTGCCGATTGCGCGTGAAGCCGACGCGATCATCAAGCTGATCCGCGATCACCAGGTCGTGGTGATCGCCGGTGAAACCGGCTCGGGCAAGACCACCCAGCTGCCGAAACTGTGCCTGGCCGCGGGCCGTGGCCAGGCCGGCATGATCGGCTGCACCCAGCCGCGACGGATTGCCGCACGTGCGGTGGCCAGCCGCGTGGCGCAGGAACTGCAGAGCGAACTGGGCCAGCTGGTCGGCTACCAGGTGCGCTTCAACGACAAGGTCAGCGAAGACAGCCGCATCAAGTTCATGACCGACGGCATCCTGCTGGCGGAAATCGCCAGCGATCGCTGGTTGTCGAACTACGACACGATCATCGTCGACGAGGCGCACGAGCGCAGCCTCAACATCGACTTCCTGCTGGGCTACCTGAAGCAGCTGCTGCGCAAGCGCCCGGACCTGAAGCTGATCGTCACTTCGGCCACCATCGACACCGAACGCTTCGCCCAGCATTTCGACAATGCGCCGGTGATCAGCGTCGAAGGCCGCACCTACCCGGTGGAAGTGCGCTACCGCGCGCTGGAAGGCGAGGGCGAAGACCAGGGCGAGCGCACCGTCAACGACGCCATCGTGTCGGCCATCGACGAGATCACCCGCCTGGATGGGCGCGGCGATGTGCTGATCTTCCTGCCGGGTGAGCGCGAGATCCGCGATGCGCACCAGTCGCTGGAACGGCGCAAGTACCGCAATACCGAGGTGCTGCCACTGTACGCGCGCCTGTCCAACCAGGACCAGGACCGGGTGTTCAATCCCGGGCCGAACCGGCGCATCGTGCTGGCCACCAACGTGGCCGAAACTTCGCTGACGGTGCCGCGCATCCGCTACGTGGTCGATCCGGGCTTTGCCCGCGTCAAGCGCTACAGCCCACGCAACAAACTTGATCGCCTGCACATCGAGCCGATCTCGCAGGCCAGCGCCAACCAGCGCAAGGGCCGCTGCGGCCGTATCGCCGAGGGTATCTGCTACCGCCTGTACGCCGAGGCTGATTTCCAGGCGCGGCCGGAGTTCACCGATCCGGAAATCCGCCGCTCCAGCCTGGCCGGGGTGATCCTGCGCATGCTGCAGCTGGGCCTGGGCCGCATCGAGGAGTTCCCGTTCCTGGAAGCACCGGACGAGCGTGCCGTGGCCGATGGCTGGCAGCAGCTGACCGAACTGGGGGCGATCGACGCCGAGCGGCGCATGACCACCATCGGCAGGCAGATGGCACGCCTGCCGGTGGACGTGAAGCTGGCGCGCATGCTGGTCGCCGCGCAGGCCGCCGGGTGCCTGCGGCCGATGCTGGTGATCGCCTCGTTCCTGGGCATCCAGGACCCACGCGAACGCCCGCCCGAAGCGCGCGGCGCGGCCGACAGCGCGCATGCGCAGTTTGCCGATGGGCGTTCGGAATTCGTCGGCGTGCTGCGTCTGTGGGACGCCTACCGGCAGGCCCACGAAGACTTGACCCAATCCAAGCTGCGCGACTGGTGTGGCCGTCATTTCCTCGGCTTCCTGCGCATGCGTGAGTGGCGCGAGCTGCATCGCCAGCTGCGCCTGCTGTGCGAGGAGCTGGGCTGGAAGGAGGAGGCCAACGAAGCCTCGATGGCACCGTTGCTGGCCGGCAGCAGTGCGCCGGCACCGGCGCGTGACGACGCAGCGGCGGTGAAAGCCACCCGAGGCCAGCTGCATCGCGCCGCGCGCCTGGCCCGCGAAGGCAAGGCCGAGGCCGCACCGGCGCCGGTGGCCGTGCGCGCGCAGAAGGAGCAGACGCCGGTTGGCGGTGGTTTCAGCGAACGCGTGCGCGCCGCCGCCTACCAGACCCTGCACCGGGCGCTGGTGGCGGGCCTGCCGACGCAGATCGGCCACCGCACCGAGAAGGGCGATTTCCAGGCACCACGCCAGCGCCGCTTCCTGCCGTTCCCCGGTTCGGCGCTGTCCAAGCGCCCGCCGCCGTGGCTGCTGGTGGCCAACCTGCTGGATACGCAGAAGGTGTGGGGCATGACCCTGGCCGCGATCGAGCCGGACTGGGTGATTGCCGAACTGCCGCACCTGCTGCTGCGCAAGCACTTCGATCCGCACTGGTCACGCGCGCAGGGCCAGGTGCTGGCCTCCGAGCAGATCAGCCTGTTCGGCCTGGTGCTGGCGCCGAAAAAACCGGTGCACTACGGTCGCATCGAACCTGGCGAGGCGCATGACATCTTCGTGCGCCAGGCACTGGTGACCGGCGAGATCAACACCCGCGCCAGCTTCGTAGCCGACAACCAGAAAGTGCTGGAGATCGCTCGCGAGGAAGAGGCCAAGCTGCGCCGCGCCGGCATCGTCGCCGACGAGGACTGGCAGGCGCGCTGGTACCTGGACCGGGTGCCGCCGCAGATCCATTCGGCCGCGGGGCTGGATACCTGGTGGAAGGGGCTGGCACCGGAGCAGCGGAAGACCCTGCACTGGTCGCTGGTCGATCTGTTGCCGGGTGAGGGTAGCGAGCAGGAGCGTTATCCGAAGTACCTGGCGCTGGGCCAGGCGCGCTTGCCGCTGCATTACCGCTTCGAGCCGGGCGCCGACGATGACGGCGTGACTCTGGACGTGCCCCTGCACCTGCTCAACGCGCTGGACCCGGTGCAGCTGGGCTGGCTGGCGCCTGGCTTCGTCGCCGACAAGGCCTCGGCACTGATCCGCAGCCTGCCCAAGGCGATGCGCCGCAACTACGTGCCGGCGCCGGACTTCGGTCGCGCGTTCTACGAGGCGTTCCCGCAGCCCAGCGCCGATGTCATCACCGGCGAGTTGGCGCGCTTCCTGTCACGCGCAACCGGTGCCACGGTGACAGCGCTCGATTTCGAGCCCGGCTCGATCGAACCGCACCTGCACATGAACCTGCGGCTGCGCGACGAGCAGGGCAAGGTGCTGGCGACCTCGCGCGATCTGGACGCACTGCGCGCGAAATTCGGTGGTCGTGCCGGCGATGCGTTCGCTGCACGCGCTGGGCGCGAGATGGCGGCCGATGGCCTGCGTACGTTCCCGGCCACGCCGATTCCGTTGCAGGTGCCCGGTGAAGCCGGCGTGCCGGCCTATCCGGCGTTGCTGGACGAGGGTGACAGCGTGGCGCTGCGTATCTTTGCCGACCGCCAGCAGGCGCTGGAGGCCCACCCGCTGGGTGTGCGCCGCCTGCTGGAGATCGCGTTGGCCGAGAAGGTGAAGCAGGCACGCAAACAGCTGCCGGTCGGTGCCAAGACCGGCCTGCTGTATGCCGCGATCGAATCGCAGGAGCGCCTGCGCGGTGACCTGGTCGATGCGGCGATGAACGCGGTGCTGGCCGAGGGCCTGGAAGACATCCGCGATGCGGCGGCCTTCGAGCAGCGACGCGAGCATGCGGCCAAGGCACTGTTTGGTGAGGCGATGTCGCGGCTGAAGCTGGCTGAGACCATCCTGGCCCTGGTGGCGGAACTGAAGCCGATGCTGGAAGCACCGTTGATGGGCTGGGCGCGCGGCAATCTGGACGACATGGAAGCGCAGCTGGTCGGACTGATCCATCCCGGCTTCCTGCGAGACACGCCGGCTGATGCGCTGGCGCAGTACCCGCGCTATCTGAAGGCGATGATCCTGCGCACCGAGCGTGCCAAGCGTGATCCTCCGCGCGACCAGGCGCGCATGCTGGAACTGCATCCGTTCCTGGAGGCGCTGCAGGCGGGCGAGCAGCAGGGACTGCGCGAGCGGCCGCAGTGGCAGGCCCTGCGCTGGGATCTGGAAGAACTGCGGGTGTCACTGTTCGCGCAGGAGCTGGGTGCACGCACCGGCATCTCGGCGAAGAAGCTGGCGCAGCGGGTGACCGCATTGCGCCAGGCGTGACTCCGATGATGTGACGGCGTAGAGCCGAGCCCATGCCCGGCTGCTTTTGGATGCCTCGTCATCTTCCCGTGCAGATCGCAGCCGAGCGTGGGCTCGGCTCTACACAATGGGCGGCATTACTTGGTACGGCGCACCTTCGGCTGGGTGTTCACGCCCTCGACCTTCATGTACCACACGCCCATCACACCGGGCTTGATGCTCACATGGGGCGACGGCTTGCGCACGCCGGACAGGGTCGTGGCATCGATCTGCTCCCATTCCTGGCCGTTGTCCAGCACGTAGATGCGGCCGTTGCCGAAGCCGCGGAACTCGCCCTGCAGCACGCCGGTGATCGGCTCGTTGCTGCCGAAATCGAAGAAGCCACGGTTCTTCACGATCACTTCCTGGCGGCCTTCCTCGCGCGCCTCCTCGCGTACCGCCGCGACGGCCTGGGTGGTGGCCGCTTCGACCTTGCCCTGCAGCCAGCGATTGAGCGCAGCCAGCTCGGTGGCGCTGAGCTTGTCCAGACCGGCCGCCTTGAATTCGGCGGGCGACATCTGCTGCTGCAGGTCACCCTCCACCACGCGCTGGGCCAGCGCAGGCGCCGACAAGGACAGCAGGAGCGCGGCGCAGGCCAGCAGCCGTGGGCGGAAAGGCGGGACGATCGAGGGCATGGCGGGTCTCTCCTGGGTTTGCCCGCGAGTGTAGCGGCATGTCTTCATGCCGGGCGATGGTGGCCGTGGTGATTGTCCCTGAACGGCGCCGGCGCTAGTGTAGGGACCTCTGTCTTGCCTGCTCGATGCTGTGAACCGCGCTTCCGTCCCCGGCCTGGATGCCTTGTTGAACCGTCCCTCGGCAGCGGTGCTGCCCGCTCCGCTGCGCCAGGCCCTGCGCGAGCACTGGGAAGCGCCGGAGTGCGACCACCAGATGCGTGCCAGCTGGTCGGTGCTGGGCGATACCCTCGACGCACTGGCGATGCTCTCGGCCGATGAAGGCGCGGTGGTCGCGGCCTTGTTGTTCGATCTGCCGGGCCTGCGCGCCAGCCTGGAGCAACTGCCGCTGGGCAGTCACAAGGCGGCGGTGATCGGCCTGCTCGACGGTCAGGATGCAGCCGATCCGGTATGGGCGCTGCACGCCGGCCGCGAGGCCGGGCGCAACAGTGAAGGCCTGCGCCGCCTGCTGCTGGCGATCATCCGGGACCTGCGCGTGGTGCCGATCCTGCTGGCACGGCAGCTGGCGCGGATGCGCGCGGCCGACAAGCTGGATGACGAGCAACGCCGCGCGCTGGCACAGCTGACCCGCGACATCCATGCACCGCTGGCCAACCGGTTGGGCATCTGGCAGCTGAAGTGGGAGCTGGAGGACCTGGCGTTCCGCCACCTGGAACCGGAGACCTACCGGCGTATCGCCCGCGAGGTGGACGAAACCCGCATCGCGCGCGAACGCTATGTCGAGAACGTCAAGAAGGTGCTGTCGCGCGAGCTGGTCGCGCAGGGCATCAAGGCCGAAGTCAGCGGCCGCCCGAAGCACATCTACAGCATCTGGCGGAAGATGCAGAAGAAGCGGCTGGCGTTCGACCAGCTGTACGACATCCGCGCAGTGCGGGTGATGGTTGACGACGTCGCCGCCTGCTATGCCGCGCTGGGCGTGGTGCACGCGCTGTGGGCGCCGGTGCCGAGCGAGTTCGATGATTACATCGCACGCCCGAAGGCCAACGACTACCGCTCGCTGCACACCGCCGTGGTTGGCCCGGAAGGGCGCACCATCGAAGTGCAGATCCGAACCCATGAAATGCACTCGCAGGCCGAGCTGGGCGTGGCCGCGCACTGGAAGTACAAGGAAGGCGGCAAGGGCGCGGAAAAGTCCTTCGACCGCAAGATCACCTGGATGCGCCAACTGCTGGAGCAGGCACAGGACGGGCAGGGCAATGAACTGGCCGGGGCGCTCGACGCCGAGCTGACCGAAGACCGGGTCTATGCACTGAGCCCGAAGGATGAGGTGCTGGACCTGCCACAGGGGGCCACGCCGCTCGATTTCGCTTACCAGGTGCACACCATGGTTGGCCACCGCTGCCGGGGCGCCAAGGTCAATGGCCGCATCGTGCCGCTGACCTACCGCCTGCGCAGTGGCGACCGTGTCGAAATCCTGACCGGCAAGGAGGCCGACCCGCGTCGCGACTGGCTGATGCCGGCCCTGGGTTTCCTGGCCAGCAACCGTTCGCGCGAGAAGGTGCGCAGCTGGTTCCACAAGCTGGACCGTGCGCGCAACGTGCAGGCCGGCCGTGAGCTGCTCGAGCGTGAGCTGAAGCGGCTGGGCCTGCAGCACTCGGACCTGACGGTGGCGGCGAAGAAGTTCCATGCCGACAGCGTTGACGACCTCTACATCCAGGTGGCGCTGGGCGATACCGGCCCGAACCAGGTCAGCCGTACCCTGCTGGAGGCGGAGCGTGCGGCGAGCCAGCCGGCACCTGCGCCGAGCCTGCCGCGGCCGACCGCGCGCCGCGAGAACCTGGGCAAGTCCAAGTTCACCGTGCAGGGCGTGGGCAACCTGCTGGTGCAGTTGGCGCGTTGCTGCCAGCCGGTGGCCGGCGAACCGATCGTCGGCTACCTGACCCGTAGCCGGGGTGTCACCGTGCATCGTGCAGACTGTGCCGCGCTGGCCCGGCTGGCAGCCACCAGCCCACAGCGCATCCTGCCGGTGGAGTGGGGCCAGGCCGGTGGTGGCTACGAAGTGGACGTGGTGGTCACCGCAGTCGACCGCCGCTGGCTGCTGAAGGACATCACCAACCTGATCGCCCAGGAAGACGCCTACGTGCTCGACATCCACAGTGACAACGTGCGCAACAGTGGCCGTGCCCACCTCCGCCTGCGCCTGAAAGTCAGTGACTACGGCCAGCTGTCGACCCTGCTGGGCAAGCTGGACGCGCTGCCGGGCGTGAGCGAGGCCCGTCGCCTCGGCTGAGCTTCACGCTGCCACGGCTACCCTGCACGCATGGAACGCGAGCCCCCGCATCGCCCGCATGGCGCCGAACATCCTGCGCTGGACCGCGTCCGCCGCGAAGGCCGCTGGTGGTGGCTGCAGGCACGCCACGCGCGCCGGGTGTGGCGCTGGGCGCTGGTCGCGGCGCTGGCGGTGTTCGTGCTGCTGGTGCTGCTGCGCAAGCCATTGGCTGACTGGTTCTGGGACGAGCCGCAGATCGAACAGTTGCTGGCCGAAGGTGACCGCGCGCTTGCCACCGGCCGGCTGAGCGCGGCCGACGGCAGTGGTGCGCGCGAGCGCTACCAGGCCGTGCTGGCGCTGGATGGCGATCGCCCGCAGGCCCGCGAGGGCCTGGCACGAACCGCTGCGGCCGCATTGCAGCAGGCCCGCGACAAGCTCCAGAACGACGACCTCGACGGCAGTGCACAGGCACTGTCGCTGGCTCGCGAGTTGCAGGTGCCGCAGGTCGATGCAGATGCCGTCGACCGCCAGCTGCAGGCACGGCGAAGTGCCGGCGCCGGCATCGGTGCGCTGCTGGCCCAGGCCCGCAATGCCTTCGCTGCCGGGCGGCTGGACGATGGCGACAGCAGCGCGCTGCCGCTGTTCCAGCGCATCCTGGTGCTGCAGCCGGACAACCTGCCGGCGCTGGAAGGGCGCGAGGATGCGCTGAGCGATCTGCTGCAGCACGCGCGTACCTTGGCCGCGCGCGGGGAGCTGGCCGAGGCCGCCGCGATCGTGCAGCGCGCGCGCCAGTTCGATGCAGGCCATGCCGATCTTCCGGCCAGCCAGGAAGCACTGGCGCGTGCGGTCGATGAACGCCTGCGGCAGGCGCAGCGCGCGCTGCAGCGGCAGCAGCTGGAAAAGGCAGCGAAAGGATTCCTGGCCGTGCTGGCGGTGGCACCGGAGGACCCTGCTGCCCAGCGTGGGCGGGAGCAGGCGCTGCAGGCGGTGCTCGCGCGCAGCCAGACCCAGGCCGATGATTTCCAGTTCGAGGCTGCGCAGCGCGATGCGGCGCTGGCGGAAGAACTGGGTGCGTCGGCGGCAGCACGTCAGCAGCTGGCGCAGCGCCTGCAACGCGCGCAGCAGGCGCAGCAGTCTCTGAAACAACCGGCCGTCAGTGCGGTGCAACGTGAACGACAGCTGCGCGATCACCTTCGCAGGATGGAGCGCGCCGAGCGCGCCGGGCAGTGGATCAGCCCCCCCGGCCACAGTGCGTTTGATGCGCTGCGTGAAGCGCAATCACTGTCGCCGCGCGATGCACGGGTGAAAGCCGCAGCCGCCCGCCTGCTGCCTGCCAGCCGCAGTTGCTTCGATGACAACCTGCGGCAGAACCGGGTGCAGGCAGCAGGGGCGTGCCTGCAGGCCTGGCAGACCCTGTCACCCACTGCGAATGGCCTGCCTGCTGCCCGCCAGCGCCTGGCACAGCGATGGCTGGCAATTGGCAGCGAGCGTCTGGGCAATGGCGATGTGGCCTTTGCCGAGCGCGCCCTGCAGCAGGCCGGTGAGCTGGGGGTTGGTGCTTCCAGCAGCGAGTACCAGCAGCTGCGGCAGCGCCTGCGCGACATCGGGGTGTCCTCTCCCTGAGCCCCGCCGTTGCCGGAGGGGTCGCTATAGTAGCCAGCCCCGCAACACCCCCACGGAGTGCCGATGACCGTCCTTGTTTCCGGAGCCACCAGCCAGATCGGCCGGTTCCTGCTGCCGCGCCTGGTGCAGGTGCATGAGCGGGTGCAGGCGGTGAGCCGGCGGCCACAACGGGCACAGGACGGTGTGCAGTGGCTGTGCGGGGATCTGGCAAGCGCACTGGACAGCGTGCCGTCCCCGGCCTGGAAGGCGATCGCCAGCTTCGGACCGCTGGAAGGCTTGGCGCAGTGGTTGTCACGGCAGACCGTGGCCCCGGCTGGGCGGGTCATCGCCACCAGTTCGATGAGCGTGCTGAGCAAGCAGGATTCCGAGCAGGCCGACGAACAGGACGTGGTAGCGATGCTGCAGCGGGGCGAAGCAGGCTTGATCGAACAGGCCGAACGTCTTGGCATGGCGTGGACGATCCTGCGGCCGACGCTGATCTACGGCGCCGGCATCGACCGCAGCATCACCCCGATTGTGCAGCGCGCGCTGCGTCTGCGCCTTTTCCCGATCCCGCTGGCCGATGGCCTGCGCCAGCCGGTGCATGCCGATGACATCGCCCGTGCTGTGGTGGCCTGCATCAGCAGCGGCGCGGGGTCCTCGAGGGTGCTGGAAATTGGTGGCGGCGAACGGCTGCCCTACCACGCGATGTTCCGCCGCGTGCATGCCAGCCTGGCGCAGCCGACCCTCGCGCTGCCGTTGCCGGGCGGTGCCCTGCGTGGCCTGGCTGCACTGGTTCCACGCGCCCGCGGCCCGGTGTCACGCCTGCAGCAGGACCTGGTTGCAGACAACGGCCCGCTGCAGGCGCTGTTGGGCATCTCGCCGCGACCATTCCAGCCGGAGGCGGGCATGTGGCAGCCGATGAGCGCTGCGCAGGCCCTGCAGCGTATCGCCGCGCATCCCGGCAACGGCTAGTCAGCGCCTGTTTCCATGCGCTGGCGGGGGCTCTGCTACCATCCCCCGGCCTTGTTTTCCGCGAGTACGTTCGATGCCTGACACGCCATCCCGATCGGCCGCTGCCGAACGCATTGGCGTCGCGCTGTGCACCTACAACGGTGCGCGCTACCTGCAGGCACAGCTGGACAGCATCCTCGAGCAGGATCTGCCGGTGAACGAAGTCGTGATCGGTGATGACGGCTCCAGTGACCAGACGCTGCAACTGCTGCAGGCTTTCGTGCCGCGCGCGCAGGCGCTGGGCGTGCGTGTCGAGATCGTCCAGCACGCACGGAATCTCGGCTATGTGCGCAATTTCGCCGACGCGCTGCTGCGTTGCCAGGCCGATATCCTGTTCCTGTGCGATCAGGATGATGTCTGGCATCCGGGGCGGGTCCGCAGCTACGTGCAACGCTTCCAGGCAGACCCGGCCCTGTTGCTGTTGCACAGCGACGCGCGGTTGGTGGATGCGCAGGGCGCGCCGCTGGGTCAGCGCCTGCTGGAAGTGCTGGTGGTGCATCCGGCGGAAGTGGAGCTGGAGCGCGCCGGGCTGGCTGCCGACGTGATCCTGCAACGTAATTTTGTCACCGGCGCAACCTGTGCGATGCGTCGCCAGCTTGTGGTCGGATCACTGCCCGTGCCTGCGGGCTGGAGCCACGACGAATGGCTCGCGGTCAACGCATCGCTGCGAGGAGGGCTGGACATGCTGGCCGAACCGACCATCGACTATCGGCAGCATGGCAACAACCAGATCGGAGCCAGTCGGCGCGGCTTTCTGCAACGCCTGCGCCATCTTGACCTGTTCGATGCGCAGGCGCGCCAGCGCACGGCGGGGCGCCTGCTGGCCCTGGATGCTCTGCTGCGACAGCGTGGCGTGGTCGTGGCGCCGGAGCGCTTCCAGGGGCTTCACGCGCTGGCCTGGCGCATGGCGTGGTCGCGGCTGCAGCTGTATCGCCGCGCGGATGTTCAGGGACGCTGGATCGCCCATGACGCGCCGCGCTTGATCGCTCGCTTGGCCAATGTCTGCCTCGCCGGAGCCGGCTGGAAGGGCCTCCGGGCGGCGCTGGCAGGAGCCGCGGCAGGCCGGCGGACGTCGCGCCCTGCTTGAACTGCAGTGAAACCGCAGCCCATCGCCTGCCAGCCGCCACGGCGGCTGCGTTAGACTCGCCAGACCCTACCTGCCCGCATCCCCGTGCCCCGACGCTACGATTCCGACGACATCGACGATTTCGACGACGACGACCAGCAGGACGACAGCCCGCTGTGGCGGCGTCGCCTGATCACCTGGAGCATGGCCGCGGTCGCGTTGGGATTGGGCTTCCTGATCCCCTATACGCTGTACCTGAACCAACAGGTGACCCAGCGCTTCGGTGAGCTGCGCTGGCAGATCCCGACCCGTGTGTATGCGCGTCCGCTGGTGCTTGCGCCGGGCAAGGCGTTGGACACGGCGACCCTGAAGACCGAGTTGGCCGCGTCCGCCTACCGCGATGACGGACAGGGCAAGGAGCCGGCCACCTATGCGGTGAACGGTGGGCGTTTCGTTATTTCCAGCCGCGGCTACAACGATGTCGATGGCCGCGTCGCTCCGCGCCGGTTGGAGCTGTCGTTGTCCGACGGTGCGGTCGCTTCGCTGCGCGACGCCGACAACCGCAAGGCGCTGAAGGCCGCGCGGCTGGATCCTGCACGCATCGCCACGCTGTACGGGCAGAAGCAGGAAGAGCGCCGCCTGATCCGCATGGATGAGGCGCCGGATCTGCTGGTGACCGGCCTGCAGGCGGTGGAGGACAAGGACTTCAACCGCCACCACGGCATCGACCTGTCCGGCATTGCCCGCGCGGTGTGGGTGACCATCCGCTCCGGTGGCCAGAGCCGCCAGGGCGCCTCTACGCTGACCCAGCAGCTGGCCCGCAGCGGCCTGCTCGGCATCGGCAAGGAACAGACGGTCACCCGCAAGTTCAACGAAGTGCTGTACGCGCTGATCATGGAAGCGCGCTACGACAAGCGCACCATTTTCGAGGCCTACCTCAACCAGGTGTACCTGGGCCAGCGTGGCAGCCAGGCCATCCATGGCATGTCCTCTGGCGCCGAGTTCTGGTTCGGTCGTGACCTGCAGTCGCTGGAGACCGAGCAGATCGCGCTGCTGATCGGCCTGGTCAAGGGGCCGTCCTTCTACGACCCGCGGCGCAACCCGGAGCGTGCGCTGGATCGCCGCAACTTCGTGCTGGGCAAGCTGCACGAGGCCACGTTGATCGACGATGCCGAGTACCAGCGTGCGCTGAAGGCACCGCTGGGCGTGCCCAAGACACCGGGACTGGTCGCGGCCAACCGCTTCCCGGCTTACGTCGACCTGGTTCGTCGCCAGCTTGGCCATGACTATCCGGAATCGGCGCTGCAGGGCGCCGGCCTGAGCGTGATGACCGGCATGTCGCCGTCCGCGCAGGCCTATGCCGAAGGCGCGGTGACCCGCACCATCAAGTCGCTGGAAAGCAAGCGTCGCCCCGAACTGCAGGCCGGCATGGTGCTGACCGACGTGCACAACGGTGACGTGCTGGCGGTGATCGGCAGTCGTGAGGTGTCCGAGGTCGGCTTCAATCGAGCGATCGAAGCACAGCGCCCGGTTGGCTCGCTGCTCAAGCCGTTCGTGTACCTGCTGGCCCTGGCTCAGCCGGACCGTTACTCGCTGGCCAGCTGGGTCGACGATTCACCGGTGACCGTCCAGCTCGGCCGTGGCCGCAACTGGAACCCCGGCAACGCCGACAACCGCAGCCATGGCACGGTTCGCCTGATCGACGCGCTGGCGCATTCCTACAACCAGGCCACCGTGCGCGTGGGCATGCAGGTCGGCCCCGAGCGCGTGACCCAGCTGATCCACGTGCTGGCGGGTATCAAGGCCGAAGCGAATCCGGCGGTGATCCTCGGCTCGACCGACCAGAGCCCGTACGCGATGGCGCAGCTGTACCAGTTCCTTGCGTCCGGCGGCGAGATCCAGCCGCTGCACGCGGTGCGTGGCGTGCTCGACCCGCAGGGCAAGCTGCTCAAACGGTATGACAAGACTCCGGCACCGGCCCAGGAAGGCGACTCGATCGCCGCCAACCTGATCAGCGTCGGCCTGCAGCAGGTGGTCGCCAACGGTACCGCGCAGCGTCTCAACGCCGACGGTCTGGGCCGGCTGCAGCCGGCCGGCAAGACCGGTACCACCAATGATGGCCGTGACAGCTGGTATGCCGGTTACACCGGCGATCATCTGGCCGTGATCTGGATCGGCAACGACCAGAACGAGCAGGCCGGCCTGTACGGCGCCACCGGTGCGATGCGGGTGTGGTCGGGGATCTTCCAGCGCCTGCCAAGCGCACCGCTGAAGGTCAGCAACAAGGGCCTGGATTGGCAGTCGGTGGCCGCCACCGGCATGAACACCACCGACGATGGATGCCCGGGCGCGCGTCGCTTCCCGTTCGTGGTGGGTTATGCACCGGCCTATGCGCCGTGTGCGCCGGCGGTGTCGCCGGATGGGCAGGGTGGGGCCGAAGGTGAGGGCGGCGGCTGGCGCAGCTGGTTCGGCCTGGACCGAAAGCCCGAGCCGCCTGCTGAACCTGCCGCGGTACCCGCCGCGGCCACACCTCCTCCGAGCCGATGATGCCGATGAACATCCGATCCCTGCTGCAGCCCCTGGCCCTGACCGGCCTCAGCCTGGCCCTGGCCGCCTGCGTGAGCAGCCCGCCACCGGCGGCCAAGCCGGTGGATACCACGACGCCGGCGCAGCGCCTGGCCGCAGTCGACGCCGCCGCAGGCCCGGACGACAAGGAACTGTCGGTGCAGCCACTGCGTGATTCGCAGGTGGAAGATCTGCGGGTGACCGCGCAGGCGCAGCGCCAGGCCAACGATCTGGCCGGTGCCGCGAGCAGCCTGGACCATGCGCTGGAGATCGTGGCGGGTGACCCGGCGGTGCTGCAGGAGCGCGCCGAGCTGGCGCTGCTGCAGGGGCAGTGGGCGCAGGCGGAGACGTTCGCACGTAAGGCGATCGACCTGGGTTCGAAGACCGGGCCGCTGTGCCGCCGGCACTGGGCGACGATCGAGCAGTCGCGTCTGGCGCGGGGCGAGAAGGAAAATGCGGTGTCGGCGCATGCGCAGCTGGAAGGCTGCACGGTGCCGGGGATCAAGCGGTACTGAGGTATTCCACTCCATCGGGCGCTGCCCCCTCTGCGGCAAGCGCTCGCACTGATGGATGGTCGTGATGGGCCGTGTGGGTGGGGGGGGGGGGGGGGGGGGGGCGGCGCCCCCCCCCCCCCCCATGGATGGGTTTACGGCGTGTCCTGCACGCCCCACCCACCCGGCCCGCCATACATCGCGCGGGCCGCAGGCAAGAACAAAATCAAAATCAAAAGCGGGTCGCGCGCTGCGCGCGCTCGCTGCCATTTCTTTTCTTCTTTCCCCGTTACTCCCATCGCTTCTGAACCACCAGTCGAGCAAGCTCGACGCTACGAAGCGCATCTCTCCGTCACCGGGAAACTGTCGAAGGCGGGCCGGGAGGGGCAGGCAGGACCGTTGGCGCCATGGATGGCGCCATCGAGCCCCATGGATGGGTTTACGGCGTGTCCTGCCTGCCCCTCCCGGCCCGCCCAGCACGTAGAAACCCAGAGCCGTGAACAACGCCGTTGCCGTTGCTGTTGCTCTGGCTCCGGCTTGAAACGGGTGCCGGGCAGCGCCCGGCCGGGTATCCTTTGCCTCTGATGTCCGATCTTGTCCATGCCAGCCGCGAAGCCCTCAGCGAAGGCGGCGCGCTCGCCTCGCACCTGGATGCCTTTGTCCCGCGTCCGGCACAGCTGCACCTGACCGAAGCCATCGCCGATGCGCTGCAGCAGCGTGATCTGCTGCTGGCCGAGGCCGGTACCGGCACCGGCAAGACCTTTGCCTATCTGGTGCCGGTGTTGCTGTCCGGGTTGCGCACCATCATCTCCACCGGTACCCGCGCGCTGCAGGACCAGCTCTACCACCGCGATCTGCCACGGGTGCGCCAGGCACTGGGTGTCGGCCTGCGCAGCGCGCTGCTGAAGGGGCGCGCGAACTACCTGTGCCGCTATCGCCTGCAGCAGGCGCGGGGCGAGCCGCGTTTTTCCAGCCCCGAACAGGCCGCGCAGTTCCAGCGCATCCTGGCCTGGTCCGGTCGTTCGGAGTTCGGTGACATCGCCGAACTGGAAGGTCTGGCCGATGATTCGCCGCTGCTGCCGATGGTCACCTCCACCGTCGACAACTGCCTGGGTACCGATTGCCCGTTCTGGGATGACTGTTTCGTGGTGCGTGCGCGCCAGCGTGCGCAGGCGGCCGACGTGGTGGTGGTCAACCATCACCTGCTGCTGGCCGACCTGGCACTGAAACAGGATGGCTTCGGTGAGTTGTTGCCGGGGGCGCAGGCCTTTGTCATCGACGAGGCGCATCAGCTGCCCGAACTGGCAGCGCAGTTCTTCGGCGAAGGTTTTGGCATGCGTCCGTGGCAGGAACTGGGCCGCGACTGCCTGGCCGAAGCGCGCGGCGTAGGGGGCGCACAGTCGGCCCTGCAGGAACCGGTCGACCAGTTGCAGCAGGCGTTGTTGGCACTGCGTTCGGCGATGGAAGGGCTGCCGCCACGTGGTACGCAGTGGCGAGCGCTGGCGATGCCACAGGTGCGCGACGGATTCGATACGGTGATGGCGGGGTTGGTGACTCTGGAGCAGGCGCTGCAGCCGCTGCGCGAAGCGGCGGCGGGCCTGGATGCCTGTCATGCGCGGGCGCGCGAGGCAGTCTCGCGGCTCAGCCGCTGGCTGGGCGATGATGAACCCACCCTCGATTTCGATACCGATCCGGCGGACACCGCCAGTGCCGCCGATGTGCTCTGGTACGAGCTCACGCCACGTGGTTTCCGCTGCCAGCGCACGCCGATGGATGTGTCCGGCCCTTTGCGCGAGCATCGTGAGCGCAGTCGCGCGGCATGGATCTTCACCTCGGCGACGCTGACCGTGGGCGGTGGCTTCGACCACATCGCCACGCGCCTGGGGCTGGACGATCCGCACACGCTGGTCCAGCCGAGCCCGTTCAACTGGCCCGAGCAGGCGTTGTGCTACCTGCCCGAAGGGCTGCCAGATCCGGCCGCGCGGGGCTTCGGCACTGCGCTGATCCAGACCCTGCGGCCGGTGCTGCAGGCGTCGCAGGGCAGGGCGTTCCTGCTGTTCGCTTCGCATCGCGCCCTGCGCGAGGCCGCCGAGGCACTGCGTGATGGGCCTTGGCCGTTGTTCGTGCAGGGCGAGGCACCGCGCGCGACGCTGCTGCAACGCTTCCGCGAATCGGGCAATGGCGTGCTGCTGGGCTCGGCCAGTTTCCGCGAGGGCGTGGACGTGGTGGGTGAGGCGCTGAGCGTGGTGATGATCGACAAGCTGCCGTTCGCGGCACCAGACGATCCGGTGTACGAGGCGCGGCTGGAGGCGATCCGCAGCCAGGGCGGCAATCCGTTCCGCGATGAGCAGCTGCCGCAGGCGGTGATTGCGCTGAAACAGGGCGTCGGCCGTCTGATCCGCAGCGAGAGCGACCGTGGTGTGTTGGTGTTGTGCGACCCGCGCCTGCTCAACCGCGGCTACGGCCGGGTCTTCCTCGATTCACTGCCGCCGTTCCGCCGTACCCGCAACCTGGCCGATGTGCAGGCCTTCTTTACGCCACAATGGGCGCCCGTGGCCGATGATGCGGCTGCCCCAGCCGCTGTTGCGACCGGCCCCGAGCCGGCGCCCGGTGCCACGTTCCCCCTGTTCTGACCCGATCTGATGAAACTGCTCGCCTTTGAAACCGCCACCGAAGCCTGTTCCGTTGCCCTGCATGTCGATGGGCAGGTGCTGGAACGCTTCGAGATCGCCCCGCGCCGGCATGCCGAACTGAGCCTGCCGTGGGCCGAGGCGCTGCTGGCCGAAGCAGGCATCAGCCGCCGCCAGCTGGACGGCATCGCACTCAGCCGCGGCCCCGGTGCATTCACTGGTGTGCGCCTGGCGATCGCCATTGCCCAGGGCATCGCACTGGCGCTGGACCGGCCGCTGTTGCCGGTCTCGACGCTGCAGGTGCTGGCGTTGCGGGCACCGGCGGAAGAAACGCAGATCCTGTCAGCGATCGATGCGCGGATGGGCGAACTGTATGTCGCCCGCTTCGAGCGTGTGGACGGCCTGCCGGTGGCGCGTGATGCTGAACGCGTGTGCGCACCGGCAGCGGTGGCGCTGCCGGAGGGGCTGTCGACCTACGGTGTCGGTACCGGTTTCGGTGCAGCCGAGGGCGCACTGGTGGCGCAACTTGGGGCTGGCTTGCGTGGATTCGATGCCGCCGCATTGCCGCGTGCGTCAGACGTACTGGCACTGGCGGTGCCGGCGTTCGCTCGCGGCGAAGTCATTGCACCGGAGAGGGTCGAGCCGGCGTACCTGCGCGACAACGTGGCGCTGACCCTGGTCGAGCAGCAGGCGGCGCGCGAGGCGAAGGCGAAGGCCAACGGCTGAGCCCCTCGTGGCGGGGTTGGTTGCGTAGATCAAAAGCCGTGGTTTGGCCGGGCGGGTGGGCTGCGCAGGGGGCGCTGCAAGTACGTCCCTGTAAGCTCGGTCGCCGCATCCATGCGGCTCACGCCCCTGCGCAGCCCACCCGCCCGACCTCTGACAGTTTCCGTGTGCGTCCGCCACGGAAAATCAAAAAAAAGGAAAGTCAAAGTCAAAAGCGGATCGCTTCGCTCGCATCCACGCGTAGCGTGGATGTGTGTCGACCAAGGTCGACACCTGCCAACAGCAGAGCGGGACACGATGCGCCGGGATCTGTCAGAGGTGGGGCGGTGTGGGCTTGCAGGACCGTTGGCGCCATGGATGGCGCCATCGAGCCCCCATGGACGGGTTTACGGCGTGTCCTGCAAGCCCACACCGCCCCGCCAGGTCCGGCATCTCCGTCGCCGCTTCTGCTGTTGCTTCGGTTGTGGCCGTAGCCTCTGCGGGTCCCGGGCCGCAGGCCCGGGCAACAAACCCTACCGGTCGTCGTGCAGGGTGCCGCCCGGCAGGAACACCCACGTGCGGGTGACCTGCAGGATATCGATCTCATCTTCGGTCTTCGGCAACGGCGGGAACGGCTGCGCCAGCTTCACCACCCGCAGTGCCGCCTCATCCAGCAGCGGCGTCCCGCTCGAACGCAGGATCCGGCTGCTCTCCACGCTGCCATCGCGGCGCACGCCCACGCTGATCACCACCTGGCCACCAAGCCGGCGCTGCCGGGCCTCGTCCGGGTAATTCAGATTGCCTACGCGCTCGGCGCGGTCGACCCAGGCACGCAGGTAATTGGCATAGGCATATTCGCGCGTGCTGGCCGACACGAACTTGCGGTTCGGGCGCTTGGCGTACTGCGCCGAGCGTAGATGGACTTCAGCGGCCAGTCGGGCCATTTCCACATCGCGCTGCTCGCGTGCGCTCAGCGGTGCGTCCGGTTCGGGCTGATCCGGCGTGGGCCGGGACTGCGCCTGCGCGACCACTTCTTGGCCATTGCGGCTGCTGACTACCCGTGCCTGTGGCGGCGGAACCGGCGCGGCCGATTGCTGCTGCTGTGGAACCGGGCTCATTCCGGACTGGGCCTGCGGCACGATGCCGGCCTGGTTGTCGCGCGGACGCTGTGCGCGATCGTGCTCGCCACCGCCTTCCTGGTTGGCCGCGGCCAGGAAATCGGCCTGCTTCGGCGTCAATGCGGTGCGGGTCTGGCTGAAGATCACTTCCAGCGTCGGCACCAGCGGTGCATCGCCCTTCACGGCAAAGCCCACGCCCAGGATCAGCAGGGCGTGGACCAGCACAGACAGCGCGATGGTCGCCCCCAGCCGTTGCGCTTCGCGCGGAGGCGGGGGCAGGACGGCAGGTGCGGACGGCATCAGCGCAGGCCGGCCTCGAGCGCGTCGAACAGGGTGCCGGCGATGTTCAGGCCGTACTGTGCGTCCAGTTCGCGCACGCAGGTCGGGCTGGTCACGTTGACCTCGGTCAGGTAGTCGCCGATCACGTCCAGGCCGACGAAGCGCATGCCGCGGCGCTTCATTTCCGGGCCGACCTGGGCGGCGATCCAGCGGTCGCGCTCGCTCAGCGGGCGGCCTTCGCCACGGCCGCCGGCCGCCAGGTTGCCGCGGAACTCGTCACCCTGGGGAATGCGCGCCAGGCAGTAGTCGACCGGTTCGCCGTCGACCAGCAGGATGCGCTTGTCGCCGGCCGTGATGTCGGGAATGAACTTCTGGGCCAGCGCCAGCTTGCGGCCGCCGTCGGTCAGGGTTTCCAGGATCACGTTCAGGTTCGGGTCGCCCTGGCCGCTGCGGAAGATCGAGCGGCCGCCCATGCCATCCAGCGGCTTCAGCACGGCCTGGCCGTGTTCCAGCGCGAAGGCCTTCAGCGCCTTGGCATCGCGGCTGACCAGGGTCGGCGGGCAGCACTGCGGGAACAGCAGCGCGGCCAGCTTTTCGTTGTAGTCGCGCAGCCCCTGCGGATTGTTGACCACGCAGGCGCCGGCGGTCGCGGCCACGTCCAGCACCTGGGTGTCGTAGATGTATTCGGCGTCGACCGGCGGGTCCTTGCGCATCAGCACGATCTGGCCGGGGCCGAACTCGGTGCGGCTGAATGCGCCCAGCTCATACCATCCGGCCGGGTCGTCGCGCACCTGCAGTGGCGCGGTCTGGGCCACCGCCACGCCGCCTTCCAGGGCCAGGCCGCCCGGGCGCACGTAGTGCAGGGCATGGCCGCGGCGCTGGGCCTCCAGCAGCATGGCGAAGGTGGTGTCCTTGGCGATCTTGATGTGGGCGATGGGATCCATCACCACGATGACGTTCAACGGCATGGGCGCACCTGTCAGGCAAGGCGTTGATGGTAGCGGCAACGCCGCTCGCGCGCCTCCCCGCCGTACTGCAACGCAGCGTCCGCCCGGCGGTCGCGCACGCATTGCGAAACCCGTCACGTTCAGGAGGGCGCCATGCCCCACGCCATGGGGCGGCCTTGAAGCGGGCGCGGAAAGTGCGATATAGATACGCTTTCGTAGCGGCCCCCGCCAGAGATCGGGCCGTGCGCTTGGGGATAGGCAATGACTGAAAACACGACTGCGGGCGGGGAACTCGCAGGACTCCGGGTGATGGTCATCGATGATTCGAAGACCATCCGCAGGACTGCGGAAACGCTGCTCAAGCGCGAAGGCTGCGAGGTGGTCACCGCCACCGACGGCTTCGAAGCGCTTGCGAAGATCGCAGACCAGCAACCGCAGATCATCTTCGTCGACATCATGATGCCGCGCCTGGACGGGTACCAGACCTGTGCGCTGATCAAGGGCAACCAGCTGTTCAAGGCGACCCCGGTCATCATGCTGTCGTCCAAGGATGGCCTGTTCGACAAGGCGCGGGGACGCATCGTCGGCTCGGAGCAGTACCTGACGAAGCCTTTCACGCGTGAAGAACTGCTGGGTGCCATCCGCACATACGTCAACGCCTGACCAGGGGGGAAAGGCACAATGGCTCGTATCGTTCTGATCGAGGATTCACCGACCGACCGCGCGGTGTTCACCCAGTGGCTGCGCCGTGCCGGCCACGAGGTGCTGGAAGCGGACAACGCCGAGGATGGACTGCAGCTGGTCCGCGACCAGGTGCCGCAGCTGGTGCTGATGGACGTGGTCCTGCCCGGCATGAGCGGCTTCCAGGCCACCCGCGCGATGGCCCGTGATGCGGCGATCAAGCACATCCCGGTGATCATCGTCAGCACCAAGGCGATGGAAACCGACAAGGCATGGGGCCTGCGCCAGGGCGCGGCCGATTACATCGTCAAGCCGCCGCGCGAGGATGAACTGATCGCGCGGATCAACGAACTGGTGGCCTGATGCGCTCGCCCTTCGACATTCTCGAAGCCTACGAACGGCGCAGCCTGGCCCACGCGGTGCAGCTGCCCGAGCGGCAGTTCGCCCAGGACCTCTGGCGTGGCGTGGGTTACCGCGTCGGCCAGCGCCGGCTGGTGTCCGATTTCCGCGAAGTGGTGGAAATCGTGCCGATGCCGCCGGTCACCCCGGTACCGTGCGCGCAGCCGTGGCTGCTGGGCGTGGGCAACCTGCGCGGCAACCTGTTCCCGGTGGTCGACCTGAAGTACTTCCTGGAAGGCACGCGTACCGTGCAGCAGGAAGGCCAGCGCGTGCTGATCATGCGCCAGGCCGGCGGCGACGTCGCCCTGACCATCGATGAACTGTTCGGCCAGCGCAGCTTCGAACTGGACCAGCAGATCGCGGCCGGCACGCTGGCCGAAGGGCGCTACGGCCACTTCGTCGATCGCGCCTTCCATGCCGACGGTCATGACTGGGGCGTGTTCTCGCTCTCGCTGCTGTCGCGTACCCCTGAATTCCGGCAAGCCGCGGCCTGAGGCCGGGCATCGCCCCCTGCATTGAAGATCGAGGTTGAACGATGAGTACTGCTTCGGACGCCACCAAGACCGGCAAGCTGCGGCTGGGCGGCAGCAACCTCTGGCTGTTCCTGCTGCTGGCATCGATGATCCTGTTCGGTGTCAACACCGGCGTCGCCACCTGGCAGGGCAGTCGCCTGGCCGATGCCGGTTCCAAGGCAGCCGACCTGCAGGTACTGTCGCAGCAGCTGGCCAACCAGGGCCGTGACGCAGTGGGCGGCAACGCGCAGGCGTTCACCGCCTTCAAGGCCACCCGCAACGCGATCGAACAGAACGTGTCGACCCTGCAGGGCCGCTACGGCAAGGAACCGGGCGTGTCCGGCGCGATCGCCACCCTGGGCGAAACCTGGGCACCACTGGGCAAGCAGGCCGGGCAGCTGGTCGCCAGTGAACCGGCGGTGCTGGCCCTGGCCGGCAACGCCAACAATTTCACCGGCGCGGTGCCGGGCCTGCAGGCCCAGCTGAACGAGCTGGTGCGCGCGATGTCCGCCTCCGGCGCGCCGTCGTCGCAGGTGTACAGCGCCCTGCAGCAGGTCGTGGTGGCCGGTTCGATGGCCCGTCGCGTGACCGAAATGCGCGCCGGTGGCAGCGCTGCGGCGACGTCCGGCGATGCACTGGCACGCGACATCACCGTGTTCTCGCAGGTGCTCGACGGCCTGCGCAACGGCAACGAGGAACTGGGCATCACCGCCGTGCGTGGTGCTGCCGCCGTGGCCGCGCTGGAGCAGTCGCAGCAGAAGTGGGAAGCGATGAAGCAGGATGCCGACGCGATCCTGGCCAGCTCGCGCCAGTTGTTCGCCGCACAGTCGGCGGCCACTGCGCTGGGCCAGGGGTCGGCACACATGCTGGACGACAGCCGCAAGCTGTTCGAGGCGTTCTCCTCGTTCGGCTCGGTGTCCGATACCCGCCTGTTCCCGAACTTCTGGATCGGCGTGGTGTCCGGTGCGCTGTCGCTGATCGCGATCATCGGCTTCGTCTCCACCAACGTGCGCAGCCGCTCGCGCGAGCAGGAGCTGCGCTACCAGACCCAGGTGGAGTTCAACAGCCGCAACCAGCAGGCGATCATGCGGCTGCTGGACGAAATTTCCTCGCTCGGTGAGGGTGACCTGACGGTGAAGGCCTCGGTGACCGAGGACATGACCGGCGCCATCGCCGACGCGATCAACTACGCCGTCGACGAGTTGCGCCACCTGGTGACCACCATCAACGACACCTCGGCCAAGGTCGCGCTGTCCACCCAGGAAACCCAGGCCACTGCCATGCAGCTGGCAGAGGCGGCGGGCCACCAGGCCAACCAGATCACCTCGGCCTCGGACCGCATCGGCGAAATCGCGGCGAGCATCGAGCAGGTGTCGCGCAACTCGGCCGAGTCGGCCGACGTGGCGCAGCGCTCGGTGGTGATCGCCGCCGAAGGTGCCGGCGTGGTGCGCGAGACCATCCAGGGCATGGACCAGATCCGTGACCAGATCCAGGAAACCTCCAAGCGCATCAAGCGCCTGGGCGAATCGTCGCAGGAAATCGGTTCGATCGTGGAACTGATCAACGACATTTCCGAGCAGACCAACATCCTGGCGTTGAACGCAGCAGTGCAGGCGGCGTCGGCCGGTGAAGCGGGCCGCGGTTTCGCGGTCGTGGCCGACGAAGTGCAGCGCCTGGCAGAACGTACCTCGGGTGCGACCCGACGCATCGAAAACCTGGTCCAGGCCATTCAGGCCGATACCAACGAAGCGGTTACGTCGATGGAGCAGACCACGGCCGAAGTGGTGTCCGGTGCACGCCTGGCCGAGGACGCCGGCACCGCGCTGACCGAGATCGAGCGCGTGTCCAATGCACTGAATACCCTCATCAAGAACATCTCCATCGCCGCCCAGCAGCAGTCGGCTGCGGCCTCGGACATCACCCGCACCATGGGCGTGATCCGGCAGATCACCGGCCAGACCTCGCAGGGTGCCGGGCAGACCGCCGAATCGATCGGCCACCTCGCGCAGCTGGCGGCCGACCTGCGTCGTTCGGTCGCCGACTTCAAGCTGCCGGCGTGACGCGGGCAGGGCGGCGAGCAAGGAACCAGTCGATGAAGCATTTCCATTCCCCACGCCAGAACTCGCGCGGCTTCCGCGCGGCGGCGAACGGAGCGCGTCCATGAGCAGTCTGCGCGATGCGATGAGCCACGCAGCGCTGGGCTGGGTCAAGCCCGAGCTGGACGAGACCCTGCGCCAGGTGCGCAACGAGGTCGAGTACTACGCGGAAGACCCGACCGATGCCAGCCGCATGCGCATCTGCGCCGGCTACCTGCACCAGGTGCAGGGCACCCTGCGCATGGTCGAGCTGTACGCCCCGGCGATGGTGGCCGAGGAGCTTGAACAGCTGGCCAATGCCATCGGCGCCGGTGGTGTGGCAGATCGGGATGAAGCCTGCGCGACCCTGATGCGTGGCAGCGTGCTGCTGCCCGACTACCTGGAGCGCCTGCAGAACGGGCATCGCGATATTCCGATCGTGCTGATGCCGCTGCTCAACGAAATCCGTGCCGCGCGTGGCGAAGAAGGCGTGCATGACAGCGTGCTGCTGGCATTCGCACCGGACAGCGTCACCGCCACCGAGGCCGAGCTGGACCATGCCCGTGGCAGCCTGAGCGGGCGCAACCGCGAGCTGCTGGATACCGTGGGCAGTGCTGTGAAGGAAGAGCTGCTGCGCATCAAGGATGCGCTGGACCTGCACCTGCGCACCGGCGGCGCGCCGGAGCAGCTGCAGACCCAGGCCAACGAACTTGGCGCCGTGGCCGATACGCTGGGCATGATGGGCCTGGGCGTGGCCCGTGGCGTGGTCGTGCAGCAGCGCGATGCGCTGCGTGGCGTGGTCGAAGGCCGCCAGCAGATCGACGAGAATCTGCTGCTGGATATCGCCGGCGCATTGCTCTACGTGGACGCGTCGCTGGACGACCAGGTCGCCCATCTGGGCGCCGGCGGTAGTGGCGAAGATGACCCGAGCGCGGTCGAGAACCGGCGCACGGTGGAGGTGCTGGCACATGAGGCCATCGCCAACTTCGCCGCCGCCCGCGAGCATTTCGTCGCTTTCATTGAAACCAGCTGGAACCATGCCGAGCTGCAGGACGTGCCGCGCCTGCTGGGCGATGTCTCTGGCGCGCTGCGCATGCTGGATCTGGGCACTGCTGCCGATTACCTGCGCGGTGTGCAGCAGTACATCGAAGCCGAGCTGATCGGCCGCCAGCGCGTGCCCAGTGGCCGCCAGCTGGACACCCTGGCCGATGCAATGGCCAGCCTGGAGTACTACCTCGAAGCCCTGCGCGACCGTCGGCCGGGGCGCGAGGACATCCTCGACATCACCCGCAGCAGCCTTGAAGCGCTGCGCTATTGGCCGTTGCCGGACCGCAATGCGGTGGAACCGGTTGCCGCTGCGCCGATTCCGTTTGCATCGCTGCTGGTGGATCGCGAGCCGGTCACGCTGCAGGCCGAGCCGCTGCAGCCGGAGCACATCGAGATTCCGGTGCGGCCGGCCGCGCCTGCCGCCGGCACGGTGCCGGTGCCGCTGCCGGACTTTACCTTCGACCCGCCACCGGCCACGCCTGCACCGGACGTGGTGGACAACAGCCTGATGTTTGGTGCGCTGGGGACGGTTGCGTCCGCACCGCTGTCGCTGCATGACGACGCAGATGCACCGCTGGTGTTTGCGGCTTCGAGCGCACCTGCGCCCGAGGTGCCGCAGTGGGATCTTGCGCCGTTCCATCCGGAGGCCGATCCGCTCGCGCCTGCCGACGACGAGCGCAGCCCGACCTTTGCCAGCTTCGATCCGGTCAGTTTCGAACAGGCCGACGCGGGGCAGGGCGCTGCAACACACTGGACGCTGTCGGAGGCAACGCCGCTGGCACTGGCGGATGAAGTCGCGCTGGACGCCGACGAAGGCGCAGTTGCGACGACAAGCATCGACGCCGATGCGTATGCCGCACCGGTGTTCGATCCGGTGGCCGCCGAGCACGAGGCTGCTCCTGCGGGTGACGACGTGGTGTTCCGCTTCGACGCCGACGCGCTGGACAACGCCGACGATGTGCTGTCGCTGCATGCGATGGAGACGCTGTCGCTGGACGACGATGCCCCGCTGCACCCGTCGCTGGAGATCGCCGATGCCGGCGCGCCAACGATGGAGGACGAAAATCCTGTTGCCGCCGAAATGGGCGCCGCTCCTGCGGATGCACCGATTGACGCGCCGGCACCCGGTGCCGACGCGCCGACGCCTGTGGCGGATGCGCCTGCGGTGTCGGTGATCGACATCGACACCATCGCGCCGATCGATTTCAGCGAAGCCGACGCACAGTTCTTCGCCGAGCTGAGTGCGGCCGCTGCGGACTTCAATCCGCAGGCAACGGCCGCGCCCACCGTGGCCGAAGCGCCAGTCACGGTGGATGCCGAGGCGGGTTTCGAAGCGGGCTTCGATGATGACGCGGAGAACATCGACGAGGACATCCGTGAGGTGTTCCTGGAGGAGTTCGATGACGAACTGGCCAATCTCGGCAGCTTGCTGCCGGCATGGCGCATGCAGCCGGACAACATGGACCGGCTGCGTCCGATCCGCCGCATCTTCCACACCCTCAAGGGCAGTGGCCGCCTGGTCGGTGCCCGCACCCTGGGTGAGTTCGCGTGGAAGATCGAGGGCATGCTCAACCGTGTGCTGGACGGCAGCCGCCCGGCCTCGCCGGCTGTGCTGGCCATGGTCGACAACGCGCACGCTGCGCTGCCGCAGCTGAACGCCGCGCTGCGCCACGGCCAGCGCGTCAGCGTGGACCTGCAGGCGATGCAGGCCATCGCCGACCGTGTCGGCGCCGGTGAGGAAACCTATTACGTGCCGCTGCCGGTAGCGGCCACGCCTGTGGCACCGGTGGCCGAGGCCGAGGCCGTAGGCGAGGACGAGATCAGCCGCATCCTGGCGGCCGAAGCCATCGCGTTGGTGCAGGACGAAGCCGAGCCAGTGCCCGAGGCCGTGGGCACGCCAGCCAACATCGACAGCGTGCTGCGCGAGATCCTCGAGGCCGAGGTCGAAGTCCACCAGGCGACGCTGCAGGACTGGTTGCGCTCGGTACAGCAGGCACCGCAGCCGGTCAGCGACGCGCTGCTGCGCGCGGTGCACACCATGAACGGCGCCTTCGCGATGACCGAAGTGCCGGAGATCACGGCGGTCACCGGCGGTGCCGAGTCCTACATCAAGCGCGCACTGGCCGCCGACGTGGTGCCTGGCGACGAGGGCGTTGCCGCGTTGGATGCGACCGCACAGGCGATCACCGCGACCATGGAAGCGCTGCAGGCCGAGCAGCCGCGGATCGCACCGCAGGGCGCGCTGGTGCAGCGCCTGCAGGCGCTGGCCGGCGAATTGCCGGAAGCGCGCTGGCCGATGGTCGGGCTGGAGGACGAGGACGATGATCTGGCGTTGGAGGCCGATCCGGAGTTCGATGCCGCTGTCGACACGCCGGATACCGCCGCGTTCGAGCCGACTGAGTCTGGGATCGAGCCTGCCGAGCCGGTGCTGGAACCGATTGCAGCCGGCGCGCAGGCGCTGGAAACCACGGACGTGATCGATGCGGGCCTGGAAGTCGGTGAACTGACCAGCAGCGATGATCTGTCGCGGTACTTCGATGCCGGATGGCCGTCGGTGCCGGGCGAGGGCGAAGCCGCCGCCGTGGATATCGGATCGATTGAATCGATCCAGCCGATTGAAAGTGAGCCGGTTGTTGCGCCGGCCGAGGCGGAGGCTGCACCGACGGCGGTCGCAGAAGCCGATCTGACTGCCGCAGACGACCTGTCGCCGTACCTCGACGCCAGCGCGCTGCCGGTCGATGACCGCGACGCGGACGAGCTGCCTGCGCCTGCAAGAATTGACGCGATCGACCTGAATACGCTGCAGCCCTCCGATCTGGATGGGGCCGACGACAACGCCTTCGGCGACGCTGCTGCACTGCCACTCGACAGCGAGCTGTCGAGCCTGCAGGATGAAATGGCTGCGCCGGGTTTTGCAGAACCGGTCACGCTGGCAGCCGCGCTCGAGGCCGGCCTGCACGTGATCGACGAAGAGCAGACCCTGGACGACACCGGGCAATGGCCCGTGCTCGGCCTCCAGGCCAGCGAACTCGCGCCGGGCGAGGCGGAAGCCTTTGCCGAGGATGCGGACGTCGGCGGGGAGGCGGCGGTCGGCGAAGGAGAGAGCGCCGATCAGCCGTCCCCGGCGACGGTGAATGAAGAGATCGCTGCCAAAGCACTGCGGGCCTCCGAAGAGCCGGTGCGCTTCTTCGAACTCGAAGAAGCACCGGGTCAGGGCACGGTCCATGACGATGCCGAACCTGTCCAGCCCGAAGTCGCAGTCGTTGCAGTCAATGCGCCGGCCCACGACGAAGCCGCCGCTCTGGAAGAAAACGCGGATGGCATCGATGCGCTCGACTTCAGCGTGTATGACCGCGAGCTGGTCGACATCTTCGTCGAGGAAGGCAAGGACCTGCTCGACCACTGCGACGGTCTGATCAGCGAACTGCGCGATGCGCCGCAGGACCGCGAGGTGCTGGCCGGCCTGCAGCGTGATCTGCACACCCTGAAGGGTGGCGCACGCATGGCCGGCATCAACGCCATCGGCGATCTCGGCCACAGCATCGAATCGCTGCTGGAAGCCGTCGCCGCCGGCCGCACCGAGATCGAGCGCCGCGATGTGCAGCTGCTGGAGCGTGGCTTCGATCGCCTGCACCAGCTGCTGACCCGCACCGGTGATCATCGCGTGGTGGAACCGGCGCAGGACCTGGTCGACGCGTTCGAAGTGCGTACCACCACCGATATCGCTGCGGCGGCGGCAGCCAACGTGGCGAGCGTCGCAGAAACTGCCGCGGCATCGGTCGCCAGCCCGGCTCCGGCACTGCTTGATGCGCCGTTGTCGGCACCGCTGCCGGCAGAAGGCGTGGTCGATGAAGATCCGCTGGCGCGTCCGCAGCAGGAGCAGGTGCGCGTGCGCGCCGACCTGCTCGACCGCCTGGTCAACCATGCCGGTGAAGTGGCGATCTACCGCTCGCGGCTTGAACAGCAGCTCGGTGCCTTCCGTGGCGCCATGGGCGAACTGGAGCGCACCAATGCGCGTCTGCGTGACCAGCTGCGCCGCCTCGACCTGGAAACCGAGGCACAGATCGTCGCGCGCTACCAGCGCGAACAGGACCAGGCCGACCAGAAGTTCGATCCGCTGGAACTGGACCGCTTCTCCACCCTGCAGCAGCTCAGCCGTGCGCTGAACGAATCGGCGGCCGACCTGGGTGGCCTGCAGGGCGTGCTCGACGATCTGTCGCGCCAGTACGATTCACTGCTGCAGCAGCAGTCGCGCGTCAGTTCGGAACTGCAGGACGGGCTGATGCGCGCGCGCATGGTGCCATTCGATGGCCTGGTGCCGCGCCTGCGTCGCGTGGTCCGTCAGTCGGGCATGGATACCGGCAAGCAGGTCCACCTGACCCTGGAAGGTACCCACGGCGAACTGGACCGCAACGTCCTCGACCGCATGGTCGCGCCGCTGGAACACATGCTGCGCAACTCCGTGGCCCATGGCCTGGAAGCGCCGGAACAGCGCCGCGCCGCCGGCAAGCCGGAGGAGGGCGAGATCGCCATCCGCCTGCACCGCGAAGGTTCGGAAATCGTGCTGGACGTGGCCGATGACGGCGCTGGCCTGGACCGCGAGGCGATCCGTCGCCGCGCCATCGACCGTGGCCTGCTGGCTGCCGATGCGCAGCCGAACGAGCAGGAACTGGACAACCTGATCTTCGCCTCCGGTTTCACCACCGCCGACCAGGTCAGCCAGCTGGCTGGCCGCGGCGTGGGCATGGACGTGGTACGCAACGAAGTACGCCAGCTTGGCGGTTCGGTCGACATCCAGTCGGTGCGTGGCCAGGGTGTGCGCTTCACCCTGCGCCTGCCGCAGACGCTGGCCGTCACCCAGGCGGTGTTCGTGCAGATCGGCGAAACCACCTTCGCAGTGCCGGTAGCGTCGGTCAGTGGTATCGGCCGCCTGTCGCGCGAGCGCTTCGAAGCCGCCGACAGCAGCTACCGCTACAGTGGCGAAGACTATCCGCTGTACGACCTCGGCAGCCTGGTCGGCCAGGCCCCGGCGCGTGCCGATGGCCAGGACCAGGTGCCGCTGCTGCTGGTCCGCGCCGGCGACCTGCGTGCCGCCGTGGCGATCGACCAGGTGCTGGGCAACCGCGAAATCGTGGTCAAGCCGGTCGGCCTGCAGATCGCATCGGTGCCGGGCATCTACGGCGCCACCATCACCGGCGATGGCCGCGTGGTGGTGATCCTGGACGTGGCGCCGCTGGTTCGTCGCTTCCTCGCCAACCCGACGCTGCCGGTACTGGCCAACGCGCCGCGCCAGGAGCGCCAGGTGCCGCTGGTGATGGTGGTCGACGACTCGCTGACCATGCGCAAGGTCACCGGCCGCATCCTCGAGCGTCACAACTTCGAGGTCAGCGTCGCCCGCGATGGCGTGGAAGCGCTGGAGCGCCTGGAAGAGCGCGTGCCGGACCTGATGCTGCTGGATATCGAGATGCCGCGCATGGATGGCTACGAGCTGGCCACCGCGATGCGTGCCGACCCGCGCTACAAGGATGTGCCGATCGTGATGATCACCTCGCGCAGCGGCGACAAGCACCGCCAGCGCGCCTTCGAGATCGGCGTCCAGCGTTACCTGGGCAAGCCGTACCAGGAACTGGACCTGATGCGTAACGTGTACGACCTGCTGGGGATCGCCCGTGTCCGTGAGTGAAACCCAAGTGGCTCCGGCTGTTGCCCTGCTGGCCCGCCCCGGCGCGGCGCGTGAGCGCCTGCGCGAGGCGCTGTCGCACGCTGATGTGCAGCTGGTGCTGGAAGATGATCCCAACACGCTGGAGGCGCGGGTCCTGCAGGAGGCGCGCCCGCAGTTCGTGGTGATCGCGCTGGAGGCCGCCATCGAAGATGCGCTGGAGCGCCTGGAAGCGGTGCTGTCCGCACCGGGCCTGACCCTGGTCTTCGACGAGGCCGAGCTGGCCGCACGTCGTGATGGCTGGGAGGCTCAGCGCTGGGGCCGTCATCTGGCCGCCAAGCTGCATGGCCACCAGCAGGTGTTGCCGCCGGGGGCCGAAGAAGAACCCAGCCTGCAGCTGGAGCCGGGCCACCCGGCACCGCCGCCGGCGCCACAGGAAGAGGCGCTGCAACCGCACCTGGACCAGGCATTGAGCTGGGCCGGCGAGGTCCCTGCTGACAGCCTGTACTCGCCGCCTTCGCAGCTGCACGAACCGATCGCGCTGGAACAGGCACTGGCGGCGTTGCAGCCGGTCGTGCCTGAACCACTGGATCTGCCTTCGCCGCCGCAAGCGCTGGCCGAACCGGCGGCGCCTGCGGCACCGCCGATCTCCTTCGATCACACCGCCTGGTCGCTGGTCGAGGAATCGATCGAAGCGCCGGCACCGGCGGAGGTGGTGGCGACGGTCGCCGCGCCGCAGCCCTCCTTCGATACCGATCATTTGAGCCTGGTCGATCTGGATGCCGCTGCTCCGGCCGGTGCACGTGCCGCATCGCTGCTGGTGCTGGCCGGCATCGGGGGCCCGGATGCGTTGCGTCGCCTGCTCGGCGCACTGCCCGCGTCGTTGAGCGTGCCGGTGCTGGTGCACATGCGCCTGGATGGCGGTCGCTACGGCAACCTGGTCAAGCAGATGGCACGCGTCTCACCATTGCCGGTGCAGCTGGCCGAAGCCGGTCAGCGCGCCATCCCGGGCGAGGTGCATGTGCTGGCCGATGATATCGGCGTACGTACGGCGCCCGACGGCCTGCATTTCCTCAGCGACGCCAACGGCATCGCCATCGCCGGGCTGCCGGCAGAACACACCGCGCTGGTGCTGCTCAGCGGCGCCGACCTGGCCCACGTCGGTCCGGCGCTGGATCTGGCCGCCGCCGGCGCATGGGTGGCCGGGCAGGTGGGCGAGGGCTGCTACGACCCGGCGGCAGCCACTGCGGTGGTTGCTGCCGGCATGGTGGCCGGTGAACCACAGGAACTGGCGCAGGCGATTGCCGCGCGCTGGGGTGAGCAGGACGACAACGGAGAGGCACCATGAGCTATGCCAGCAATGACGAAATCCGCGGCGTCCTGATCCAGGCCGGCAACGCGCGGGTGCTGCTGCCCAATGCCACCGTGGCCGAAATGATGTCACGCGTGCCGGTGCAGCCGGTCTCCGATGCGCCGCGCTGGCTGGTCGGCGAGATCGGCTGGCATGGCTGGCAGGTGCCGCTGGTGTCGTTCGCGCGCCTTTCCGGGCTGGGCGAGGAAGCCGTGGGCGGTCATAACAAGGTGGTGGTGCTGAAGGCCCTCAGCGGCAACGCGCAGCGTCCGTACTACGCGCTGCTGACGCAGAACTTCCCGCAGCTGATTTCGGTGCCGCGCGACGGCCTGCTGGCAGACGCCTCGGAAGAAACCCTGCCGGACATCGTGCACATGCGTGTGCTGCTGGGCGAGCAGAGCGCGCTGCTGCCGAACCTGGACGCGCTGGAAGCCGCGCTGGATTCGCTGGCGGCCTGATAATCCGCCGGTCGGGTTTCCGGTAGTGGCGGGGGCGGGGCGGCCCCCCCCCCCCCCCCCCGCCCCCCCCCCCCCCCCCGCCGCCCCCCCAAACACCCCACCACCACACA
>NZ_JBJNRH010000009.1:95741-111454 GCF_045809185.1 Nocardiopsis yanglingensis
GGCGCGTGCGGCGGGCCGCGCGCCCCCCCCCCCCCCCCCGGGGGGCCCCCCCCCCCCCCCCCCCCCACTACCACGAACCAGCCTTAACCAAGATCCCCCAACCGTGCCTGCAGTGCCGCGATCGCGGCCAGGCCGGCGGTTTCCGTGCGCAGAATGCGCGGGCCCAGCTGCAGGCCCTGGAATCCTGCCGCCGCCAACTGATCCCGGTCGCGCGGCGACCAGCCACCTTCCGGGCCGATCGCGATCACGATGCCGCCTGCCGGAGCGGCCGCCAGCGTCGACAAGCGATGTGTGCCCAGCGGGTCCAGGGTCAGCCGCAGCGTATCGGGCGGCAGTGCCGCTGCCGCCTGCGCCAGCGACAACGGGGATCCCACCTGCGGAATGCGCGCACGCCCGGACTGGCCGCAGGCCGAGGTCACCACATTGTTCCAGTGCGCCACACGCTTCTCCGCCCGAGCTGCATCGAGCTTCACCTCGGTGCGCTCGGCATTGACCGGAATGATCGCTGCCACGCCCAGTTCGGTGGCCTTCTGCAGGATCAGGTCCATCTTCTCGCCACGGGCAATGCCCTGCAGCAGGGTGATCGCCAGCGGCGATTCATTGGCGATGGCCTGCACGGCGTCGATGCGGACCTGCACCTCGCGTTTGCCGGCCACGGTCAGCGTCGCGCTGTAGTCGTTGCCATCGCCGTTGAACAGTACGCAGGTATCGCCTTCGCGCAGGCGCATCACCCGTACCAGGTGGTTGGCCGTCTCTTCCGGCAGGGTCACGGTCTGGCCGCTGTGCAGCGCCAGGTCGATGGGACAGCGGGTCACGCGCATGCAATCGCCTCGTCAATCGCTGCCAGCGTAGTGTGTGCCAGCAGCTCCAGTTGTTCGTCGTCCACGCAGTAGGGTGGCATCCAGTACAGCACGTCGCCCAGTGGGCGCAGCACCACGCCGCGCTTCAAGGCGGCCTTGTAGGCATGCAGGCCCAGCCGCATGGCCGGGTCGAACGGCGTGCGCTTGTTGCCGTCGCGCGACAGCTCGAACGCTACCACCATGCCGGCCTGGCGCACGTCTGCCACGTGCGGATGGTCGTTGAACGGTGCCGCCAGCGTACCCATCACGGAAGCGATGCCGCGGTTGCGGGCGATCACATCGTCGTCGCGGAAGATGTCCAGTGTCGCCAGCGCGGCCGCGCAGGCCAGCGGATTGCCGGTGTAGCTGTGTGAGTGCAGGAACGCGCGCTCGCGCGAGTCGTCGAGGAAGGCGTCGTACAGCGCCTGCGTCGCCAGTACGGCGGCCAGTGGCAGGAAGCCGCCGGTCAGGCCTTTCGAGATGCACATCAGGTCCGGCATCACCCCGGCCTGTTCGCAGGCGAACAGGGTGCCGGTGCGGCCGAAGCCGGTGGCGATCTCGTCGGCGATCATGAAGGCGCCGTGCGCATCACACAGTTCGCGCACGCGCTGCAGGTAGAACGGGTCATGCATGCGCATGCCGCCGGCGCACTGCAGTCGTGGCTCCAGGATGACTGCGCAGATCTCACCGGGGTGCTGGTCGAACAGGGTGGCCAGGCCATCGGCGGCCTGGCGCGCGCGATCCGCTGCACTCTGGCCGGGCTCGGCCAGATAAGCGTCGGGCGAGGGCGCGAACAGCCCTTCGGCCAGCAGCGGCGCGTAGACACGGCGATACAGCGGGATGTCACCCAGCGCCAGCGCGCCCAGGGTCTCGCCGTGGTAGCCGTTCTCCAGTGCGATGAAGCGCGTGCGCCGCGGTTCCCCACGGTTCTGGAAATACTGGAAGGCCATCTTCAGGGCCACTTCCACGCCGGCCGAACCGTTGTCGGCATAGAACACCTTGGCCAGCGGTTCGCGGCCAGGCTGGCGCGGGGCCAGTGCCAGCAGGCGTTCAGCCAGGGTGATGGCCGGCTCATGGCCGAAGCCGGCCAGCATCACCTGTTCCAGCTGTGTGGCCTGGGCGGCGATGGCGCCACCGATGCGCGGTTCGGCATGGCCGAACAGATTGGTCCACCAGCTGCTGACCGCATCCAGATAGCGGTTGCCATCGTGGTCGATCAGCCATGCACCTTCGCCGCGGGCGATCGGCACCAGCGGCAGGGTATCCGGATGCTCGCGCATCTGCGTGCAGGGGTGCCACAGCACCTGCAGGTCGCGCTGCCGCCAATGGCGGGCCAGCGGGGAGGGGGTTGGGTCTGCTAGCATTTCGGGCTCATGAACATGTTGCTGCCTGCACATTCTATCGGCCCCGGCGCAGGCGCCGGCCGCCGCGGAGATTCCGCATGAACGATGACCGCGCCGGCCGTCGCTTGCCGATCATCCATCGGATCACCGATGAGGAGAACGGCCCCTTCCAGCGCCAGCACCTGGACCTGGAGTTTTCCAACGGTGAACGCCGCCGTTTCGAACGGCTGGTCAGCCGTGGCCATGGCGCGGTGGTGGTGGTGCCGATGCTCGACGACGAGACCGTGCTGCTGGTACGTGAATACGCTGCCGGCATGCACCGCTACGAACTGGGGCTGGTCAAGGGCCGGATCGATGCTGGCGAGACCCCCGAGCAGGCCGCGGACCGTGAACTGAAGGAAGAGGCCGGTTATGGTGCGCGCCGGGTGGACGTGCTGCGCGCGATGACCCTGGCCCCAACCTACATGAGCCATCAGTCGTGGCTGGTGGTGGCGCGCGACCTGTACCCGGAAAAGCTGGCCGGCGATGAGCCGGAAGAACTGGAAGTGGTGCCGTGGAAGCTGGCCGAGCTGGACCAGCTGATGCTGCGCGAGGACTTCTCCGAGGGACGCTCGCTGGCGGCGCTGTTCATCGCCCGGCAGTGGCTGCAGGGAACGCGATGATCAAACTGACCACGGACCTGCGCGAGACCGCCATCGCCATTGCCCAGGAAGCCGGACAGGCCATCATGCAGGTCTATGCCGATGGCTTCGACGTACAGATCAAGGACGACAACAGCCCGGTCACCAGTGCCGACCTGGCGGCCAACCAGGTCATTGAACAGGGCCTGCAGCAGCTGACTCCGGACCTGCCGATCCTGTCCGAGGAATCGGCGCAGGTGGGCTGGGAGCAGCGCCGCCACTGGGGCGCTTACTGGCTGGTGGATCCGCTCGATGGCACCCGCGAGTTCGTCAAGCGCAACGGCGAGTTCAGCGTCAACATCGCGCTGATCTACCAGGGCGCACCGGCCTTCGGCGTGGTGCTGGCGCCGGTCACCGGCATCGTCTGGCATGCCATGCGCGGTGAGCTGGCGTACCGTCGCCAGGGCCTGCATGACACTGTGCTGCGTACCCGCACGCCGGCCACCGCACCGCTGCGGGTGGCCGCCAGCCGCTCGCACCGCTCGCCGGAAACCGAAGCGCTGCTGGCGCGGATGGGTCGCATCGAAACCATCGCTCAGGGCTCATCACTGAAGTTCTGTCGGATCGCCGAAGGCGGCCTGGATGTCTACCCGCGGCTGGGCCCGACCTCCGAATGGGACACTGCCGCCGGCCAATGCGTGCTGCACGCTGCCGGTGGCGCGGTGCTGGCGGCGGCCACCGGCAAGCCGTTCCGCTACAACCGCCGCGAGACCCTGTTGAACGGCGATTTCATTGCCCTTGGTGACACCAGCCTGCCCTGGCGCGACTGGTTGTCCGATTGACCCTGGAGACTGCATGAGCGCGCACGACACCCCCACCACCGGCAGTGCCGCCAGCAACGAACTGGAACGCCTGCTGTCGATCATGGCGCGCCTGCGTGATCCGCAGGGTGGCTGCCCCTGGGACCTGGAGCAGAACTTCGCGACCATCGCCCCGTACACCATCGAGGAAGCCTACGAGGTGGCCGATGCCATCGACCGGGGCGACCTCGATGATCTCTGCGATGAGCTGGGCGACCTTCTGCTGCAGGTGGTGTTCCATGCGCGCATGGCCGAGGAGCAGGGTGCCTTCGCTTTCGCCGAGGTCGCACGCGCGATCAGCGACAAGATGCAGCGCCGCCACCCGCACGTGTTCGCCGATGTCAGTGTCGATGACGCCGACGGGGTGACGCGCAACTGGGATGCGATCAAGCGTGCCGAGCGTGCCGCCAAGGGCGAGCAGGACACCTCCGCACTGGCCGGTATCTCGCGCGGCCTGCCGGAATGGCAGCGGGCAGTGAAGCTGCAGTCACGCGCGGCCAAGGTCGGTTTCGACTGGCCGGGCCCGCTGCCGGTGCTGGACAAGGCGGCCGAGGAACTGCAGGAACTGCGCGAGGAGTTCGAGCGCGGCGATATCGCCGGCAACAAGGCGCGCCTGCAGGAAGAGCTGGGCGACCTGCTGTTCGTCTGCGCCAACCTGGCACGCCATGCCGATATCGATCTGGGCGCGGCACTGCGCGGGGCCAACCACAAGTTCGAACGTCGCTTCCGCGCGATGGAAGCGCAGGCCGAAGTGCAGGGCAGCGCGTTGGCGGTACTGGACCTGGATGCCCAGGAAGCACTGTGGCAGCACGCCAAGGCATCGGAAAAAGCGTGAAGACACTCGGCCTGTTCCTGCTGACCGCGCTGGCCGAGATCATCGGTTGCTATCTGCCGTGGCTGTGGCTGCGCAAGGGGGGCAGCATCTGGTTGCTGCTGCCGGCGGCCGCCAGCCTGGCGCTGTTTGCCTGGCTGCTGACCCTGCACCCGACCGCCAGTGGTCGGGTCTATGCCGCCTACGGTGGCGTCTACATCGGCACCGCGCTGTTCTGGCTGTGGCTGGTCGATGGCATCCGCCCCAGCCGCTGGGACATGCTGGGAGCGGCCCTGTGCCTGGCCGGCATGGCGGTGATCATGTTCGGGCCGCGCACGCCCTCGGTGTAGCGTCGAGCCAGGCTCGGCCGTTTCTGCTTATGTAGAGTCGAGCCATGCTCGACTGCTTCTGCCAGTATCCGTCGAGCTGAGGCAGCCGAGCATGGCTCGGCTCTACAAGGGCAAGGATGCTCGCGCAGCGCTGCCGCCGCCGAAGGTGCATGATGTAGGCAGTGATGGCCCGGAGCATGTGCATGTCCCGATTCGCCAGCTTCCGAGAGTTCTATCCGTTCTATCTCAACGAGCACCGCCACCCGGTCTCGCGGCGCCTGCATTTCATCGGTAGTTGCGGCGTGCTGCTGCTGGTCGCTGCAGCGATCCTGCGCGGACAGCCAGTGCTGCTGGTGGCTGCCTTGTTCTGCGGTTACAGCTTCGCCTGGGTTGGCCATTTCTTCTTCGAGAAGAACCGCCCGGCGACCTTCCGGCATCCGCTGTATTCATTCATGGGCGACTGGGTGATGTTCGCCGATATCCTGCGCGGGCGGGTGCCCTGGTAGCTTCGCTGTACCCGCCGCCCGCACGCGCTATGCTGGGGCCTGGGCGACATAGATAAGGAAAGCGCGATGTTCCCGACCATGTTCTTTACCGTGGTACTGGCCTTCGTGGCCGTGGTGATCCTGTTCAAGGCGGTGCGGATGGTCCCGCAGGGGTATGAATGGACCGTTGAGCGCTTCGGCCGCTACACCCACACCATGACGCCGGGCCTGCACTTCCTGATCCCGATCGTGTACGGGGTCGGGCGCAAGGTGAACATGATGGAGCAGGTGCTGGACGTACCCAGCCAGGAAGTGATCACCAAGGACAATGCCGCCGTGCGTGTGGATGGCGTGGTCTTCTTCCAGGTCCTGGATGCGGCCAAGGCCGCCTATGAGGTGGCCAACCTGGAAGTTGCGATGATTGCCCTGGTGCAGACCAACATCCGTACCGTGATCGGTTCGATGGACCTGGACGAGTCGTTGAGCCAGCGCGAGGTGATCAATGCCCAGCTGCTGAGCGTGGTCGACCATGCCACCAATCCGTGGGGCGTGAAGGTCAACCGCATCGAGATCCGGGACATCCAGCCGCCACGTGATCTGCTGGACGCGATGGCGCGGCAGATGAAGGCCGAGCGCGAGAAGCGCGCGCAGATCCTCGAAGCGGAAGGTTCACGGCAGTCGGAGATCCTGCGCGCCGATGGCGAAAAGCAGGCCACCGTACTGGAGGCTGAAGGCCGTCGCGAAGCCGCGTTCCGCGATGCGGAGGCGCGCGAACGCCTGGCCGAGGCCGAAGCGATGGCGACCAAAGTGGTGTCGGCGGCGATTGCCGAGGGTGACGTGCAGGCGATCAACTACTTTGTTGCGCAGAAGTACGTGGAAGCGTTCAAGGAGCTGGCCAGTTCGCCGAACCAGAAGCTGGTGCTGATGCCAATGGAGGCCAGTGGCGTGATCGGTTCGATCGCTGGCGTGGCCGAACTGGCAAAGCAGGCGCTGGCCAGCCAGGACGACAAGGCCGCGGGCAAGCGGCCGCCGCCGCTCGGAGGCTGACATGCGCTGGGAAGTCGTCGGTTGGGGTGCGTTGGCGCTGCTGTTGTTCGCGGCCGAAGCGCTGGCGCCGGGTGCATTCATGCTGTGGATCGGCATTGGTGCGGCGGCGGTGTTCGTGCTGGTGGCGGTGTTCAGCGGCATTCCGTTGCTGTGGCAGGTCGTTGCCTTCGTAGTGCTGAGCGTGGTCTCGATCCAGTGCTACCGGCGCTGGGGCAAGGCAAGGGCGCGGCCCAGCGATGCCCCGTTGCTCAACCGCCGCGCCGAACAGCTGGTCGGTCGGGTGGTGCCCTTGCAGCAGGGCATCATCGGCGGGCAGGGCCGGGTCAGCATCGATGATGCGTACTGGCAGGTCAGTGGTCCGGAACTGCAGGCCGGCAGCCTGGTGCGGGTGGTGGCGGTGCAGGGCAGCACGCTGGTGGTCGAAGCGGTGGCCTAGGGGTTCCCAGCCAACGGCGGAGCCCCTCGTGTGTGGTCGCGGAAGGCGGTTCATGTGTTTGGGTCGGGCGGGTTGGGTTCGCGGGACACGCCGTAGACCCCCGCTCCGCGGTCCGGCCCAGCCGCTGGCGGCTGCGCGTTCGGTCGCTTGCGAAGCAGTGCTTCGCAAGCAAAGCGCCCTCACCCATGGGGGCTCGATGGCGCCATCCATGGCGCCAACGGTCCCGCGAACCCAACCCGCCCGACCCCCGACAGTTTCCGTGCGCGTCCAGCCCACGGAAAAGAAAAAGAGCAAAGAGTAAAAGCACTCGCTCCGACCCGCCCAGGCCGAGTCAATCCAGAGCCGATGAACTCAGGCTTTGCGCTCTAGCTGTAGAAAGCGGCCAAACACCCCGCTGCGCTGCGGCACGCCTGCGGGCGACCGATCTGGGATAATGGGGATTCTTGTTTCCTCTGCTGCCGGACCCGGTCATGACCCAGAAGACGCTGCTCAACGATACCCACCGCGCCCTTGGCGCCAAGATGGTCGATTTCGGGGGTTGGGACATGCCCATCCACTACGGCTCGCAGCTGGACGAGCACCACCTGGTGCGTCGCGAGTCCGGTGTGTTCGACGTCAGCCACATGACCGTGGTCGACCTGCGCGGTGACCAGGTCAAACCGTTCCTGCGCCGCCTGCTGGCCAACTCGGTCGACAAGCTGAAGGTCACCGGCAAGGCACTGTACTCGTGCATGCTGAATCCGCGCGGCGGCGTCATCGACGACCTGATCGTCTATTACCTGGGCGACGATTTCTTCCGCATGGTGGTCAATGCCTCCACCCGCGAAAAGGATCTGGCCTGGCTGCGCGAGCAGGCCGCACCGTTCGGCGTTTCCGTCGAGCAGCGCCCGGACCTGGCCATCCTTGCCGTGCAGGGCCCGCAGGCGCGCGACATCGTCATCGGTCTGGCCCGCGAAAGCGACCGCGCAGCGCTGGCCAAACTGGGCCGCTTTGCCGCCCTGCAGGTGCAGTCTGACGATGGCGTCGAGCTGTTCGTTGCCCGCACCGGCTACACCGGCGAAGACGGTTTCGAGATCCTGCTGCCGCAGGATGCGGTGGTCGCGTTCTGGAACCAGCTGCTGGCCGCGGGCGTGAAGCCGGCGGGTCTCGGTGCGCGCGACACCCTGCGCCTGGAAGCCGGCATGAACCTGTATGGCCAGGACATGGACGAGGAGATCAGTCCGTATGAAGCGGCGCTGGCCTGGACCGTGTCGTTGGACGAAGGTCGCGACTTCATCGGTCGCGACGTGCTGGAAGCGCAGAAGGCTGCCGGCACCGCGCGCCAGATGATCGGTCTGGTGATGGACGAGAAGGGCGTGCTGCGCCACGGCCAGGCGGTGACCACCGCCGGCGGCCAGGGCGAGATCCTGTCCGGTACCTTCTCGCCGACCCTGGCCAAGGGCATCGCCTTTGCCCGCGTACCGGCCGGTGAGCTCGGCGAAGTCACCGTCGACATCCGCGGCCGGCAGGTGCCGGTGCGCGTGGTCAAGTTCCCGTTCGTGCGCGAAGGCCAGGCCCAGCCCGGCGTGCTCGCCGACGCCTGATCCGAACATGCCGGTCGTCACTGACAGCAGTGGCGGCCGGTTGGTTACACTAGCCCCGTTTTTTCCACCCCTGCATATCTCTGGAGCAGTCCCATGAGCGAGATCCCCGGCGACCTCAAGTTCCTCAAGTCCCATGAGTGGGCCCGTGTCGAAGGCAATGGCCGTGTCACCGTCGGTATTTCCGACCACGCCCAGGGCCTGCTGGGTGACCTGGTCTACGTCGAACTGCCGGAAGTCGGCGCCGACGCCAAGGCCGGTGAACAGATCGCCGTCGTCGAGTCGGTGAAGGCCGCCTCGGACGTCTACAGCCCGATCAGCGGCAAGGTGGTCGAGGTCAACTCGGCCCTGTCCGACAAGCCGGAAACCATCAACGAAGATGCCTACGGCGAAGGCTGGATGTTCGTGGTCGAACTGACCAACGCCGAAGAGGTCAACGATCTGCTGGACCCGGACGCGTACGCCGAAGCCCTGGAGAACGAAGACCACTGAGTCGTCGTTTCCGGATTCTGGAACGGCCACCTTCGGGTGGCCGTTTTTGTTTTGGCGACCGCGTCGGACTCATGACGCGGGGTTCGCTGCGCACCCTCGGCGTGGCATCAGTCGACAGACGAACGGTGCCGACGGGCGTGCGCAGTTTTGCGCAAATCCGCGTTTCCGCCCCGCGCCGACGCACTCGGATGTGAAAACTTTTCGCCCCCCGTTGCGGCGCCGTTGTGCTGGCGTTGGCGGCGGTGCCGGTGACCATCGACGATGCGCTCGCGCTGTTGCGCCTCACCTGCGCCTATCTGCGCGGAGTGCTTATTTCAAGTGTTTTTTGATCAACGTCTGCATCGACATCGATGCAGACAATGCGCGTGCGCGCCGCTTCCACCGTCGTTGCAGGCCGTGCGGAGCGGTGGTGCAGGCGGCGTCCGGGAAGGCGCGGATGTGAAAATTTTTCGCGGGGGTTGTTGACAGTAAAAAAAACCGTGATTAGGTTTCGCCTCAGCAGACCTTGCCTGCCAAACCGAGTGCGCAGAATCAATCGTCCGATGCGAAGCAGCCCCTTCAAGACCACCGCGACCCAGATGACGGTGGACATGGCCCCGCTTCCCCCGGAGAAATGCAAGGCAACTCCCGTTCCGATGCCCGCTCCGCCGATCGAGGCGGGCATTGCCGCATCCGTAACGGCGCGCCTGACGCGCCGGCGGTCCCCGCACGCAGCATCCGCGGGTTTGATCCACCTGGGCGTTTCAACTCCCTATCACTGACGAGGAGCCATCCCATGGCAACCAAGAAAGCTGCGAAGAAGAAGCCCGCCGCCAAGAAAGCGGTGAAGAAGGTCGCGAAGAAGGCCGCTGCCAAGAAGGCAGTGAAGAAGGTCGCGAAGAAGGCGACTGCCAAGAAGGCAGTGAAGAAGGCTGCGAAGAAGGTCGCCAAGAAGACCACTGCGAAGAAGGCAGTGAAGAAGGCGGCGAAGAAGGTAGCCAAGAAGTCCACTGCCAAGAAGGCCGTCAAGAAGACCGCCAAGAAGGCCGTCAAGAAGGTAGCCAAGAAGGCCACCAAGAAGACTGCCAAGAAGGCAACGGCCCGCAAGCCGGCCAAGAAGGTCGCGAAGAAGGCGACTGCCAAGAAGGCCGTCAAGAAGACCGCCAAGAAGGCAGTAAAGAAGACCGCGAAGAAGGCCACCAAGAAGGCTGCCCCGAAGAAGGCAGCGAAGAAGGTTGCCAAGCGCAAGCCGGCCGCCCGCAAGAAGAAGGCCGCTCCGGTCGCTCTGCCGGCAACCCCGGCGCCGCTGATCTAAGTACTTCCCGATAGCCGCATCCTGAAACCCCCTTCCCCGGCTGCCCAGCGGGGAGGGGGTTTTTTTATGGGCCGTTTGTAGAGTCGAGCCATGCTCGACTGTTCTTCTGAGGGTCGACGCTAGCGGTGCGGCGCCGGTGGAAAGCGCTCCACCATGAAGTCCAGGAAGCTGCGCAGGCGGGTCGAGTGGTAGCGATCGTGGGCGTAGACCACGTGCATCGGCCGACCGGTCTGGCCGTACTCCGGGAACAGCTGCACCAGGCGCCCGGCGTCGACGTCGGCAGCCAGCAGCAGTGCCGACTGCAGCACGATGCCCAGCCCATGCAACGCCGCCGTTCGCAGTGCTTCACCGTTGTTGACCTGCAGTCGACCGTCGGGCGCACGGTCGAGTTCGCCAGCGTCGGCCTGCAGCCACTGCGCGAGTGCTGTCGGTTCGAAGGACAGGCACTGGTGCCGGGCAAGTGACAGCAGGTCGGTGGGCGTGCCATGGCGGGCGAGGTACGCGGGTGAGGCACACATCATCAACCGGTACGGCGTCAGAGCTCGCGCGACCAGTGCGCTGCTGTCGGCCAGCGTACCGATGCGCAGTGCCGCTTCGAATCCTTCTTCGGCGAGGTCGACGACGCGGTCGCTCAGCGTCGCCTCGACACGCACGTCGGGGTAGCGCGCCATATAGTCGGCCAGCGCAGGCACCAGCGCATGCGTGCCGAAGATCACCGGTGCGCTGATACGCAGCGTGCCTGCTGGTTCCAGCTGCTGGTGCTGGGCCTGTGCATCGGTTTCATCCACCAGGCGCAGGATCTCCCTGCAGCGGGCGTAGTAGTCCTCGCCGAACGGCGTCATGTGCTGGCGCCGGGTGGTACGGCTCAGCAGCTGCATGCCCAGGCGTGCTTCCAGTGCACGCAGGTGCTTGCCGGCCATCGTCGCCGAGATATCCATCGCCGCCGCCGCAGCGCTGAGGCTGCCCTTGTCCACGATCAGCACGTAGACCTGCATGCTCTCCAGCAGGTTCATCTGACACCCCGGGTGTTGAATGCTGAAACCTGCGTGGAGTTTATCAATCAGGGGTGATCAAACAGCATGTCGTGCACGGGCCGGATGTACCGGCTGGCTGATTGGAGAACATCATGGATCTGGATCTTGAAGGGCGCACCGCGCTGGTCACTGGCGCAGGCAGCGGCATCGGTGCTGGTGTTGCCCGGCTGCTGGCGGCCCAGGGCGTACGCATCGCGATCAGCGCACGACGTCCGGAACCGCTGCAGGCGCTGGCTGCCGAGATTGAGGCCACGGGTGTGCCGGCGCCGATCATCCTGCTTGGCGACGTCACCGATGCGGAGGATGTACGCCGTATTGCGGATGCAGCCCTGGCGGCGCTGCAGCGCGTCGACATCCTGGTCAACGCGGCGGGGGGATCGCGACCGACCACGGTGGATGCCGGTGACGATGTCTGGGAAGAGGCAATCGCACTGAATTTTTCCGCCGCGCGAAGGCTGACCCAGGCGCTGCTGCCAGCGATGCAGGTGCACGGTTGGGGGCGGGTGATCAACTTCAGCGGTTCGATGGAACCACGCGCGGTGAACGCGGCTACCGCCGCGAAGGCGGCGCTGCACCTGTGGGGCAAGGGGCTGGCGTCGGAAGTGGCCGGGCAGGGCATCACGGTCAACGCAATCGCGCCGGGACGGATCAACAGCGCACAGATCCTCGGCCGCCTGCATCCTACCGAGGAGAGCCGACGCGCGTTCATTGCCCGCAATATCCCGATCGGACGCTTTGGTGATCCGGAGGAAGTGGCGCCGCTGGTGGCCTTCCTGGCCTCGCCGTTGGCCGGCTACATCACCGGTGCGGTGATACCGGTGGATGGCGGCATGCACTACTTCGCGCACTAGCCCTCCGTTTGTGGCGTCGAGCACGGCTCGACTCTACAAAAGCCAACAAAAAGGGCGACCCGCAGGCCGCCCCTTCCACTCACGGTCGAGCCCGCCTGATCAGCGCGGCGAAGCCACCGCGCGATTGCCCGAGGCACCCTTGCCCTTGCGCTTGTCCTGCTGCGCCGGACCCGCGCCTTCGGCCATCAGGTTGTCGCTGCCGAAGTCGGTGTCCACGTCCAGCCAACGCTGCGCCGGCAGGCCCAGTGCGGCATCGAGTACGGTCGGCAGCAGGCCGCTGGGCAGGCCGCTTTCGCCGTTCCACATGATGGCGATGCCGAGATCGCGCTCCGGCACCAGCGCGACCAGGCCGCGATAACCCTGCACGGCACCGGCGTGGAACACCACATCGTGGCCGGCGTAGTCGAAGGTACGCCAGCCCAGTGCGTAGCCGGCCGAATGCAGACGCTCGCGGCGCCAGCCCGAACGCATTTCGCCCGGGGTGTTGATCAGGCTCGAATGCAGAGTGGCCAGCAGCGGTGCCGGCAGCACGTCGGGGCGATGGCCAGTGTGGGCCAGCAGCCACTGCGCCATGTCGCTGGCGCTGGCATTGACGCCGGCGGCCGGGGCGATGCGGTAGTAGGTCGGCTTCGGTGTCAGCGACACCCAGCCATTGCGGCTGCGCACGTGCGGCCGCGCCCAGCGCGAGCTGGCCTGGATGCCGGCCAGGCCGAGGCTGGCATCGTTCATGCCCAGCGGCTTGAAGATGCGGCGCTCGACCGACTGCTCGTAGAAGCTGCCGGAGGCGGCATAGACGACGTCGCCGATCAGGCTGAAGGCCACGTTCTGGTAGGCGTAGCAGTCGCCCGGCAGGCACTTCAGGCTGGTGTTGGCCAGCTTCTGGGTCAGCGAGTAGTACTCGGCGTTGCCTTCGATGTCGCGGTCGTAGGCGTTGTAGGGCAGGCCGACGCGATGGCTGAGCACGTCGGCCACGGTCAGGCGGTCGGTTGCTTCCGGCGAGTTCAGGCGGAAGCCCGGCACGTAGTCGGTGACCTTGCTGTCCCAGCGCAGGGTGCCGTCGTTGACCAGCAGGCCGGCCATGGTGCCGGCGAACGCCTTGGACAGCGACGCCAGGCGGAACACGGTGTGGGCATCGACCGGCAGCGGGTTGTTGACGTCGGTGACGCCATAGCCACGCGCGCTGAGCACGCGGCCACCCTGCACGATCGCCACGGCCATGCCGGGCACGCGCTCGCCATAAGTGAGCTGCTGCGCCATCGATTCGATGTTGGCCACGTTGAAGCCGGCCGCCGGCAGCTGCACCTGCGGCACCAGGCCGGTACGGTAGGCAGCGGGCTGGGTGTGGGCGACTGCGGTGGCGGCAGCGGATTCGATGTTGGCCGGCATCGGCGGCAATGGCGGCGGGGTCTGCGCGGTGGTGGACAAGGCAACGGGCATCAACATGCCCAGCAAACCGGTGGCCGCCGAACGGATCGGACGACGCAGGCTGTTCTTTTTCATCGTGGAGACCCGTGCGCGACTGCTGATGGCGATTCTAGCGCCGCTTTTCCCTTGTGCACAAACAAAGCGAAGATGAATGCGCATCTCGTTGAAAAAGTTGGAATTTTGACGCTCCTGAGACGTGTATCGGAACGTGTCGTCCGGGTGGGGCCGTGACACTGCGTTTCAGCCTTCTGCGGGGCTGCTGCTGGCGATGTTGCAGTGCATTGGCTAACGTACGCGCTTCACCGCCCCGGAGCCTGCCATGCCGCTGTCCAACCGCCGTCTTCTGGCGAGGGACGCCGCGTGAGCGCGGTGCAGTGCAAGGGGCCGCTGCGTGGGTTGATGGCGGCACTGCGTGAGTCGCCAGCGCTGTGGTGGTCGTTCCTGTACTTCTTCTGCCTGCTCAGTGGCTACTACGTGCTGCGCCCGGTGCGGGAGGCGATGGCCGCTTCGGCCGACCTGGAGACCGTGTTTCCGCCGATGCTGATTGCCTGGTTCGCCAGCCATGGCATCGCGCTGAAGGACTTCGTCCTGCAGTTCCTGTTCTCCTGCGTGTTCGTGATCATGCTGGTGCTGCAGCCGGTGTACGGCTGGCTGGTCAGCCGCTTCCCGCGGCGGGTGTTCCTGCCGGTGGTGTATGGCTTCTTCATCGTCACCCTGCTGGGCTTCTACGCGCTGTTCGACAGCAACGTGCCGGGGCGGGGCATGGCCTTCTTCCTTTGGGTGATGGTGTTCAACCTGTTCGCGGTGGCCGTGTTCTGGAGTTTCATGGCCGATGTGTTCTCCAACACACAGGCGCGTGCCTACTATGGCTACATCGGTGCGGCCGGCACCATCGGCGCGTTCCTTGGTCCACTCATCACCAGCGCGCTGGCACAGCGCGTGGGCATCGCCAATCTGATGCTGGTCTCGGCCGGTTTCCTGGTCATCTGCCTGTTCTGCATCTGGCGCCTGCGGCACTGGGCGGTGCTGCGCGAGCGCGAGCAGCAGCTGGTCTCGGGCGAGCAGCCGATGGGCGGCAGCGTGCTCGATGGCCTGAAACTGATCGTGCGCGAGCCGCTGCTGCGCTGGCTGGCGGTGATGGTGGTGTTCGGCGTGGGCGTCGGCACGTTGCTGTACAACCAGCAGGCCAGCATCGTGCGTGCGGCCTTCACCGACCCGGCGGCCAGTACCGCGTTCTTTTCGCGCATCGACCTGGCGGTGAACGCGCTGGCGCTGCTGATGCAGGTGGGCCTGACCCGCTGGCTGCTGTCACGCCATGGCATCGCGCCGGCGCTGCTGATTCCCGGTTTCGCGATCCTGATCGGTTTCTCGGTACTGGCGGCCTCACCGATGCCGTTGATGGTCGCGGTGGTGCAGGTGATGACCCGTGCCAGCGAGTTCGCGCTCGCCAAGCCGGCGCGCGAGACGATCTATACCCGCGTGGACCGGCAGTGGCGCTACAAGGCCGGTGCGGCGATCGACACCGTGGTCTACCGCGGCGCGGACTTGAGTTTCACCTGGATTCACAAGGCGCTGACCCTGTTCGGTTCACACGTGGTGTTCATCGGTGGCGTGGTGGTTGCCGCGTGCATGACCGCCGCCGCATTCGGCGTGCTGCGCGAAGAAAAGAAGCTGCCGCGCGACCGCTGAGCGGCGCGGGGTCGGATCCCTCTCCCACGGAGAGGGCTCTGACCCCATCATCCCATCCATCTATCCAAGGAACCGCCCATGTACTGGATCGCACTCGTCCTGACCCTGGTGGTCGCCCTGCTGCACGTCTATTTCCTGGTGCTGGAGATGTTCCTGTGGACTCACCCGCTGGGCCTGAAGACGTTCCGCAACACGCCGGAGAAGGCAGAGACCACGCGCGTGCTGGCGGCCAACCAGGGCCTGTACAACGGCTTCCTGGCGGCGGGCATCGTGGTGGGGCTGGTGATCGATCAGCCGGTGCTGGTGACGTTCTCGCTGGCCTGCGTGGTGGTGGCGGGGTGCTATGGCGCCTACAGCGTGAGTCGCCGTATTTTCATGATCCAGGCGGTGCCGGCGATCCTGGCGTTGGTGTTGCGCGCGGTGGCGTAGTTTCCAGCCAACGGCGCAGCCCCTCGTGGGTTGGTCGCGTAGAGCTTCTCATGGGGTTGGCCGGGCGGGTTGGGTTCGCGGGGGACGCCGCAAGTACGTCCCTGTAGGCTTGGCCGCGGCATCCATGCCGCGGACACCCCCGCGAACCC
>NZ_JBJNRH010000009.1:111464-177936 GCF_045809185.1 Nocardiopsis yanglingensis
GGGTGGGGGGGGGGGGGGGGGGGGGGGGGGGGGGGGGGGGGGGCCCCCCCATGTCCGGGGGGTGGGGGGGGGGGGGCCCCCCCCTCCCCGCCCCCCCCCCCCCCCCCCCCCCCCCCCCGACCCCTGACAGGTTCCGCGCGCGGCCAGCCCACGGAGAAGAAAAAGAAGATCAAGAGCAACAGCGGGTCGCTGCGCTCGTGGGTTCTGCGCGCATGAAAAAAGCGGCCGATGGGCCGCTTTTGCTTTTGCTCTTCTTTTTCTCTTCCGTGGGTGGACGCCGCAGGAATGTGTCCGTGGCCGGGCAGGTGGGCTGCGCAGGGGCGTGAGCCGCATGGATGAGGCGACCGAGCTTACAGGGATGTACTTGCAGCGGCCCCTGCGCGGTCTACCTGCCCGGCCAGACCGATCAGTCGAGCAAGCTCGACTCTACCCGTCCACCCACGAGGGGCTGCGCCGTTCGCAGGAACACTACTTCGCCGGCGACATCCACATGTCGATGACCGCGCTGAACACCTCGGTGCCCGCACGGTCGCGCACGCTCACCGTCACCGGCAGCGCATAGCCCTCGGCCGCGACGACAATCGGCTGCGCCGGCAACGCCACCGCCCGCAGCGTGCCACGCGCCTTGGCCAGGTACTGCACCTGCATTCCCTTCGGGATCCAGCGCATGCCCTTCGGCAGCGAGGCATCGACCATCAGCCCGGCGGTCAGCTCGGCCAGGTTGCACATCGCGATCGCGTGCACCGTGCCGATGTGGTTGCGCACCTTGCGGCGGTCGGCCAGCGTGCCTTCACAGCGGCCGTGTTCCAGGCGGGTGATGCGCGGCGCGATGCTGGCGAAGTAGGGGGCCTTGAAGCACACCGCGCGCGAGAACAGCCAGTTGCCGGCGGGCCAGCGCTGCAGGCGGTGGTAAAGCGAGAGCAGGGGCGTGGACATGAGGGGTGTTCCGGTCGGCGGATAAAGCGACGGCGGGCCGAGGCCCGCCGTCGAGGCAACGCGTGTCGCGGGCGATCAGGCGGCCTGCGAGTGCGGGTCCTTGTGCTGGCGGTCGTAGTAGCTGGCCGCGCGCAGTTCGTGGGTGTCGAAGTCGTCCACGGTGATGGTGTCCAGGGTCAGCGTACGCAGCTCTTCCAGCAGGCTGCGCTCGTCCTGGGTAATCACGCCTTCGGCCACGGCTTCGTCCAGCTGACTGTTGAAGTCCAGCGCTTCGATGCCCTTGCTCTTCAGTGCCTTCAGGAACTTGCGCTCCACCGGCTCGGCCATGATCGCCTTGCTCAGGTAGCTGTTGATGCGGCCGCCCGGGTTGTTCTCGCACGGGGTCAGGAACACGCCGCTGGCCAGGCGGTCGCGGGCTTCATTCGGCGCCATCAGCAGGGCGGCGACGCGGCGGCTCAGGCGATCGCCCGGGGCCTCGGCACGACGGCCCAGCGGGAAGATCAGCGCCCACATCAGCCAGCCGATCGGACGGATCGGGAAGTTGCGCAGCGCGGCCGACAGCGACTCTTCGATCTTGTGCACGCTGTCATGGAAGGCCCAGGCCAGCAGCGGCTGGTCGGCCTGCGGCGCGCCTTCGTCGTGGTAGCGCTTGAGCATGGCGCTGGTCATGTAGACGTGGCTCAGCACATCGCCCAGGCGGCCGGACAGCGATTCCTTGAACTTCAGCTTGCCACCGAGGGTCATCATCGAGATGTCGGCCATCAGCGCCAGGTTGGCCGAGTAACGGTCCAGCTTGCGGAAGTAACGGCGGGTGTAGGCGTCGCCCGGGGCGGCGCCGAAGCGTGCACCGGTCAGGCCGAACCAGAACGAACGCACGGCATTGGAGATGCCGAAGCGGATGTGGCCGAACAGGCTGCGGTCGAAGTCCTGCAGGCCGGCACGGGTATCCGGGTCCTGCGCGGCCTTCATTTCCTTCAGCACCCACGGGTGGCAGAGGATTGCACCCTGGCCGAAGATCAGCAGGCTGCGGGTCATGATGTTGGCGCCTTCCACGGTGATCGCGATCGGCGCGGCCTGCCAGCTGCGACCGGCGAAGTTGCGCGGCCCCAGGATGATGCCCTTGCCGCCGATCACGTCCATCATGTCCGAGATCACTTCACGGCTCATGTTGGTGCAGTGGTACTTGGCAATGGCGGACGGCACCGACGGCACATCGCCACGGTCCACCGCAGCGGCGGTGGCCTGCGACAGCGCGCTGATCTTGTAGGCCTTGCCACCGATGCGGGCCAGCGCTTCTTCCACGCCCTCGAAGCGACCGACCGACAGGCCGAACTGCTTGCGGATGCGCGCATAGGCGCCGGTCACTGCGGCACCGGCCTTGGCACCGCCGCTGGCGGTGGACGGCAGGGTGATCGAGCGGCCCACGGCCAGGCACTCGTTGAGCATGTTCCAGCCCTTGCCGGCCATGGCAGCGCCACCGATCAGCTGGGTCAGCGGAATGAACACGTCCTTGCCGCGGATCGGACCGTTCTGGAAGGTCGAGTTCAGCGGGAAGTGGCGACGGCCGATTTCAACGCCGGCGGTGTCGCGCGGCAGCAGGCCCAGGGTGATGCCGATGTCGCGGGTATCGCCGATCAGGCCATCCGGGTCGTACATGCGGAAGGCCAGGCCGATCAGCGAAGCAACCGGGGCCAGGGTGATGTAGCGCTTGTCGAAGGTCAGCTTGACGCCGAGCACCTGCTCGCCGTTCCACTCGCCCTTGCAGACGATGCCGTAGTCCGGAATGGAGGTGGCGTCGGAGCCGGCGAACGGACCGGTCAGGCCGAAGCACGGCACTTCGCGGCCATCGGCCAGGCGCGGCAGGTACTGGTCCTTCTGTTCCTGGGTGCCGTAATGCACCAGCAGTTCACCCGGGCCCAGCGAGTTGGGCACACCGACGGTGGAGCTGACCACCGAAGACACCGACGCCAGCTTCTGGATCACCTTGTGGTGGGCCAGCGCGGAGAAGCCCAGGCCGCCATATTCCTTCGGGATGATCATGCCGAAGAACTTGTTCTTCTTGATGAAGGCCCACAGCTCCGGCGGCAGGTCAGCGTGGACGTGGGTGATTTCCCAGTCGTTGACCATCGTGCACAGCTCTTCCACCGGGCCATCGAGGAAGGCCTGTTCTTCGGCGGTCAGCTGCGGCTTCGGGTAATTGAGCAGGATGTTCCAGTCCGGATCACCGGTGAACAGTTCGCCCTCGAAACCGACCGAACCGGTTTCCAGCGCAATGCGCTCGGTCTGCGACAGCGGCGGCAGCACCTTGCGGAACACCTTCATCATCGGGCCGGTCAGCAGCGGCTTGCGGATGAACGGCAGCAGCAGCGGCACGGCGATCACCGCCAGCACGGCGGCCGCGACGATCGTGGCGGTCTGGTTGACGTAGGGAATGAACCAGCAGGCGGCCAGCAGGGCCACGCTGATCAGCGTCCAGGTAACCAGCCGCATGCGGTGGTAGGCGACGAACGCGCCTGCCAGCAGCAGGGCGAGGAAGGGAAGAACGATGCTCATGAGCGTGCTCCGGTGACGTGCTCGTTTGTGGCGGACGAAGCCGCAGCATCCGCTGCGGGCAACACGTCCAGATAGTCCAACACAGTAGCGGTAAAGGCGTCGTTGTCATCGCCGGCGACCATATGCGTGGCCTGCGGCAGCTGTACATGGCGCGCGTGCGGCGCCAACGCCAGGAATTCGGCCACGGTCTGTGGCGTGACCAGGTCACTGCGACCGCCGCTGACCAGCAGCAGCGGGCACTTCACCTGGCGTGCGGCCTCGGCCAGTGCGTCCTGGTGCTGTTCGCTGTCGCGGGCCAGTTCGGCTACCAGGCGCGGGTCCCAGTGCCAGCGCCAGCGGCCGTGGCCGTCCTCGCGCAGCAGCGCACGCAGCGACTGCTCGGATTTGCGCGGACGGTGCGGCATGTAGGCCGAGATCACGTCGGCGGCCTGGGTCAGCGACGCGAAGCCGTCGGGATGGGCGGTCATGAAGGCCAGGATGCGTTCGACACCGGCGGTATCCCAGCGCGGGGTGATGTCGACCAGCACCATCGCCGAGAACAGACCCGGCCAGCGCGACTCGGCCAACAGGCCGAACAGGCCGCCCATCGATGCCGCGACCAGCACCGGCGGGCGCGGCTGTTCACCGGCCAGCACGATCAGGTCATCGGCGAACTGTTCGCCGTGATAGGGCAGGTCGGCGGCATTCCAGTCCGAGTCGCCGTGGCCACGCGCATCGTAGGCCAGGGTCTGCAGACCCGCTGCAGACAGGGCGCGGGCGGTGGCAATCCAGGCGTGGCGGGTCTGGCCGAAACCATGTGCGAACAGCACCCGGCCGCGCCGGCCATGGTCGCTGGCGGTGGCTGCCAGGCGGGCGCCATGGGCGGCGTCCAGGCGCAGGTCATGGAACGCAACGGGAGGTGGGGACGTAACCATACTTGCTAGTATGGATTGCTTCGAGGGGAAGTCAATACTGCACGGTATGGTGCGCTGCGGAACGCGCCTGGATGGACCGCCCCGGGGGCCCTGCGACGGTTTCGACCGCAACCGCGTACTGCAACGAACCCCGGCGTATGGTTAAATCAGCGCATGAATCAACCTGACGCTTCCGCCGGCGAACCGCGCGCCGGCCGCAACAGCCGCCTGAGCGCCGAAGACTGGGCCCAGGCGGCCCTCGACCTGATTGCTGAACAAGGCGTAGGCGCCGTCGCGGTGGAGCCGCTGGCACGGCGGCTGGGCGTGACCAAGGGCAGTTTCTACTGGCATTTCCCTTCGCGCGACGCCTTGCTGCAGGCCGCACTGGAACGCTGGGAACTGTTCGAACAGGAACAGGTGTTCGGCAGCCTGGAAGACGTGCCGGATCCGCGTGTGCGCCTTCGCCAGCTGTTCCAGATGGTGGCGCATGAAGTGCAGCCGCACATCATCTACAGCGAGCTGCTGAAGGCGCTGGACCACCCGATGGTGCGCCCGGTGATCGACCGGGTGTCGCAGCGCCGCCTCGACTATCTGATCGCCTCGTTCCGCCAGGCCGGACTCAGTTCGACCGATGCACGCCATCGCGCGCGCCTGGCCTACGCGGCCTATGTCGGCTTCCTGCAGCTGTCGCTGCAGTTGCAGCAACCCAAGCAGGCGCGCGAGGATTTCGAGGCCTACGTCGAGCACCTGATCGAGACGCTGATTCCGAACGGCTGAGTCCGCCGCGCGGGAGCGTGCGAAAGGCCGCAGCCCTGCTGCGGCCTTTTTGTTTTGTGTTGCCGTGATGGCGTGCGCCGGTCCTGCAACAGAAACGGGGCCCCGAAGGGCCCCGTACTGTCGTTCTGCTGCTTACACCGGTGCTTCCATCAGAAGCGCTGGCGGTACTCCATGTACATGTAACGCCCCGGGGTGTCGTACTGGTAGTCGAAGGAGTTGGCGAAGGCCTGCGTGGCCACCGGCGGTTCCTTGTCGAATACGTTGGTCAGACCGACCGAGACGGTGCCGTTCCACGGCAGGTTATAGCGGACCTGCAGGTCGTGGTAGGTGGTGGCGGCCAGGTGGTTTTCCGGGTCCGGACGGCCTTCCAGGCCGATCTTGTCCGGGTTGCTGCACAACTCAGCCACGCCCGGGAACTTGCAGTTCTCGTTCAGGCCCGAGAAGTAACGCACGGTCCAGCTCACACCGAAATCACCATAGGTCCAGTTGGCGGTCAGGTTCGAGCGGATGCGCCAAATCGGGGAGTCGCGGGTGTAGCCGCCGACTTCGGACGGATCCCATTCCGATTCCGGGGTGGCCTTGGTGCGGTACTTGCTCATGTAGACGCTGTCCCACACGAACGAGAACGAACCATAGCGGGTATCCGGCAGCTGGTAACGCATGGTCAGGTCGTAACCTTCCACTTCCAGCTCACCCAGGTTCTGCAGGTAGCGGGCCATGTAGGTGATCTGGCCGAGGGCATTGCGGGTCAGGCCCGAGTTGCCCAGCACGTCACACCAGCCGGCGTTGCCCTGCACATAGCACTGCTCGAGCATGTAGTCGGCGGTCGGGCGGCTGATCACGTCCTTGATGTTGATCTTCCACCAGTCCAGCGACACGTCGAAGCCGCGCATGAAGCTGGGGCTGTAGACGATGCCCAGGCTCTTGGAGGTCGAGGTTTCCGGGCTCAGCTCCTGGTTCGACTTCCACTCGAACGGCCATGCGGTCTGGCCGCCGTAGCCCTCGCGCTGCTGGTAGCTGGCGGGAATGCCTGCCGCCGCGCAACGGGAGGCAACGGCGGCATTGCCGATGTACGGGCTGCCGATCGAGCACGGATCTCCATAGCTGTCGTAGGCCTCACCGGCACCACCGAACAGGTTGGAAATGGACGGAGCACGGAAGCCCTCGGCCCAGTTGCCGCGGACCATCAGGTCTTCGATCGGCTTCCACTTGAATCCGAACTTGCTGTTCAGCGTCGAACCGAAGTTGCTGTAGTCCGAACGACGGGTGGCGGCGCTGAGTTCCAGCGACTTGGCGCCCGGCAGGTCCTTCAGCAGCGGCACGGCCACTTCCAGGTAGACGTCGGTCAGGTCGTAGGCACCGGAGGTCGGCTTGCGGCCATTGCCCGAGCTCAGACCGGCCGACACGAACGCGTCAGGCATGTCGTAGCCCGATTCCTTGCGCCTTTCCACACCGGCGGCGAAGCCCATCATGCCGCCCGGCAGTTCGACGATGTCGCCGGACAGGTTGGCGGTGAACGACTTGGACTTGTTCTGGAACTTGTCCTTGGCGTTGAACAGGATGTAGTCCAGCTGGTCCTGCGGCATGGTGCCGGCGCTGGTAAACGGGTTGAACGGTACGCAGCCGGCGATGACAGCACCCGGCGCACCGCACTTGACCACGCCGTCGGTGTCCAGGAAGGACGCACCGGTGGCCTGGTACAGGTTGCCCATGTTCACGTCGCCAACCTGGGTGTCGACCTGGTCGGAGACGTTGTAGGCGGCACCGGCATCCCAGTTGAAGTAGCGGCCGGCCACTTCGAACGAACCTTCAAGGCCACCATACCAATGGAAGGTCTTGACGTCCTGTTCGTAGTAACGGTCCTGTTCGACCAGGCGGCGGTTCCAGTTCAGTTCGCGCGGATTGTCGGTCAGGCGGGTCGGGTTGTAATAGCTGTCGGCCGACAGGCCCTGGTTGCCACCGAGGTAGCTGCCCGCGCTCAGCGGGTAGCCGGCCAGCTGCTGGGCCGACAGACGCTGGTTGTACAGCGCGTCGGTGCGCAGGGAGATCGAATCAGTCAGGTCGTAACGCCCCTGGATGTAGATCGACTTGCGCTCCTGCGGCGTGCGCAGGTAGTTGTCCTTTGCGTAGTTGTAGGCGTCGGCGCTGCTGAAGTCGTGGTAGTTGTTGATGTCGGTGCCGGCGGCACCCGGGTTGATCACGCGGCGGTTGAGCCCGGCACGTGCAGCAGTTGCCGGGTCGTCGCTGCCTGCCAGGTCGCTCCACGCATCGTAATCGTCGGTACCGACGTCATCGATGGTCAGGTCCCAGTAGCCGCCCGACGAGGTCTGACCGCTGTACTGCGAAGCGCCCAGGCCGTACACCGGATCGCGCGAGATCTTGCGCGCGCCGGCCATGACGGCCTTTTCCTTCACGTAGCTGGCGCCGAACACCAGGCTGCTGCGGTCATTGCTGCTGCCCAGGGTCAGGTCCAGTGCCTGGCGCTCGCCGTCACCCTTGCTGAACTGGCCGTAGTAGACGTGCGCTTCGCCACCGTTGAAGTTGTCGCGCGTGATGATGTTGACCACGCCGGCGATGGCATCCGAACCGTAGATCGAGGAGGCGCCGTCCTTCAGGACTTCAATGCGCTCGACGATGGCGGTCGGGATGGTGTTCAGATCGACGGTGCCGTCGAGGGCCTGCACCCAGCGACGACCGTTGACCAGCACCAGGGTGCGCGAGGAACCCAGGTTACGCAGGTCGACACCGGCCGAACCGTCGCCACCGTTGTTGAACTGGGTGTTGATGGCTGCACCGTTGGTGGCGATCTGCTGCAGCACTTCGGCAACGTTGGTACGGCCGGTCTGCTGGATCGTTTCGCGTGACAGGGTCAGGACCGGCTGCTGGGTTTCCAGGTCAACCGAACGGATGCGCGAACCGGTGACCTGGATGCGATCCAGGTTGGTCGCACCCGTGGCCTCCTGGGCCTGGGCGGTCGCGATGGAGGCACCGGCGACCAGCGCGATGACAACCGCATCGCGCAGCGTGTTGGACTTCAAATTCATTGGCTCTCTCTCTCCAAGAAGTCTTGGCTGGGGTGATTGCCTGCGTGCGGAGCGAAAAAAGTCGCTCCAAAAAACGCGAGGCTGAACCGATAGTAACGGCGCCCCTTGGAAAATTAAAGCTGCGTTAATTCTGGATGTGGTTCATCTTCACATCACAATGAGGCCATATAATTCAATTACTTACGGAGTAAGTTTGGCGCATTTACGTGATCACAGCCTCATTTTGCGATCATATCCGTTTCTGTTGATGCATTTCGTTGTGTTTCGGTGTGTATCAAATCGGGCGTGTGTGCCGTCTTCGTGGTACCTGCAGAAACCCGTGGTACCTGCAGAAACAGGAAGGGCGCCCGAAGGCGCCCTGTGTTGGTTGCAGTGATGCTGCTCGACACCGAGCCGATTACAGATCCTGCTCGTAGCGGACATACGGCACGGTGCCGTCGTCATTGCTTTCATTGCGAGGCGAGAACGGATTCTTGCCGCGGCTGATCACGTTTTCCGCGCCCACGGTGAGCTGGCCGGACCACGGGGTACGCCAGGTCAGGCCGATACCCAGGCCTTCCCACTTGCCGGGCTTGCCCGGCACGTCGACCACGCGACCGATGATGCTGCCGGTGAAGTTGCCGTAGCCGGCACCGATGCTCAGGCTCTTGCTGTCCCAGCGGTCGACCAGGGCCGGCGAAGCGTCGGCCAGCGGTACCAGGCGGGCCTTGGCATAGGTACCGGCGATGGAAACGAAGCCTTCGCGGCCGATGTTCTTCTGCGCGAACACGGTCAGGTCGTTCTGCTCGGCGCGCAGCGACGGCGTCTTGTTTGGTCCGGACAGCCATGCCGGCAGGGTTTCACGGCCGGTACCGGCCGTGATGCCCAGGCGGCTGTTGCCGCGGTTCAGCGCGGCGGTGCCGCTGAAGCGACGGCTGTTGAGGTCATCCTCGTCGCCGAGGCTGGCCAGCATGCAGTGACTGGCCAGGCCGCTCATGCTGGTTCCGCTGCTGCTGTTGCAGAGCAGGCCCAGCGAATCGCCCGACGACAGGCCGAAGGCCGCGTCCAGCGAGTTGCGGCCGAAGTGCCAGCGGGCGCCAGCCGCCTGTTCGCCGGTGGGCTCCAGATACAGCAGGGCTTCGACCTTGCCGCTGCCCTTGTTCCACACCGGCAGCACGGTACGGGTGTCCTTGCTCTGCGCATGCACGCCCGTGATCGCGCCAAGGGCGATCATCAGGGCCAGCGGTAGACGCAGGAAGGTACGCATCGGACCAGTTCAGACAGGGACGGACAACGGAAGTTCCCGCGGAGACGGGAACTTGATCCTAGGGTGTTTATGAATTCTTAACAAGCCTTGATCCCCCCAGATGCAAGACAAGCCGTTTACTGAAGCCGTTCAGGTGCCGGCACAGTCCCCTCGGCACCGTGGAACAGTATGCCGAACTCCGTCAAAGGAAAGTGATACTCGCGCCCGCAGAATTCGCAACGGACCTCGACCGCTCCAGTGGATTCGGCTGCGGCGCGGGCCTCGTCCTCCCCCAGCGACTGCAGCATCGACGCGACCCGTTCACGGGAGCAGGAGCAGGCGAAGGACAGCGGCTTGTCGCCCATCAGCGCCGGCTTCTCCTCGTGGAACAGGCGATGCAGCAGCTGCTCGGCCGGAGTGGCCAGCAGTTCGGCCTTGCCCAGGGTTTCGAACAAGGCGCTGGCGCGCGCCCAGCCATCCTCGTCTCCCTCGTCGCCCGGCAGCTTCTGCAGCAGCAGGCCGGCGGCACCGTTGCGGTCGGCGGCCAGCAGCAGGCGGGTCGGCAGCTGCTCGGACTGGCGGAAGTAATCCTCGAAGGCCTCGTCCAGCTCCGGCGCGGTCAGCGCGACCAGGCTCTGGTAGCGCTGCGGCTCGCGCGGGTCCAGCCCCGGGTTTTCGATGGTGATCGCGAGCAGGGCGTCATCGCCCAGGCTGGACAGGTCACGCGGCGCATCGGCGCCCTCGCTGAGCTGGGCGATGCCGCGCAGGGTACCGGCGGCGGTGCACTCGGCGAACAGGGTACGCAGGGCGGTGCTGCTGCGCAGTTGGATCGACAGACGGCCATCGATCTTGGTGTGGCCGGTGAACAGCGCCGAGGCCACGCAGGCCTCGCCGAGCAGTTCAGCGGCCGTATCCGGGTACGCGGCGTGGGACAGGATTTCCTGCCAGGTGGCCTGCAGGCGCACATGGACACCACGGACGCCAGCGTCGGGGAGCAGGAAGCGGATCAGGGAATCGGAGTTGGCGGTCATCGGCTCATATCGCGCGTAAACGAGGGCGGTTGCCGGATAATGCGCCGACAACCAGACAGAAGAAGGATGCACCAGTAATGGGGGCAGGGGGAGAGCAGCACAAGGTGGAGGCCGGGGCGGACGTCCCGCGCCGCAGGCGCTGGCGCTGGAAACGGCTGCTGTGGCTGCCGGTGCTGCTGGCGGCCTTCAGCTGCGTGCAGGTGCTGGTGCTGCGGTTCATCGATCCTCCGGTGTCCACGGTCATGCTGTGGCGCTATGGCGAGGCGCTGGGCGAGGCTGACTGGTCGTATCGCCTGCATTACCAGTGGCGCGACCTGGACCAGATGGCACCGAGCCTGCCGATCTCGCTGGTGGCGGCCGAAGACCAGCGCTTCCCCGAACACAACGGCTTCGACCTTCAGGCCATCGAAAAGGCCCGCGACCACAATGCCAAGGGCGGGCGCCTGCGGGGTGCCAGCACGATCAGCCAGCAGGTGGCCAAGAACCTGTTCCTCTGGCAGGGCCGCAGCTGGATCCGCAAGGGCCTGGAGGTCTGGTACACGGTGCTGATCGAAGCGCTGTGGCCGAAGGAACGCATCCTGGAGGTGTACGCCAACATCGCCGAGTTCGGTGATGGCGTGTATGGGGCGCAAGCAGCGGCGCAGACGTTCTGGGGCAAGGACGCGGCGCGCCTGAGCCCGGCCGAGAGCGCGCGGCTGGCGGCGGTGCTGCCGGCACCGCGGCGCTACAACGCGGCAAAACCAGGGCCGTACGTACAGCGGCGCGCGGCGTGGATCCAGCGGCAGGCACGGCAGCTGGGCGGGGCCGCGTACCTGTCGGAAGAATGAGGGCCCACGACGCCTGATCTGCGGGCGGCGGCAACGTACAATCCGGGCATGACCCGCGAACGGCTTACCTTTGTCATCGCCGCCTACAACGAGGCCCTGGCACTGCCGTTGCTGCATCCGCGGTTGTGTGCCGTGCTGGACGGCATGCCCGATATCGAAGGCCACATCCTCTATGTGGATGACGGCAGCCATGACAGCACCTGGGACGTGATCGCCCGCCTGGCCCAGTCCGATGCACGGGTTTCCGCGCTGAAGCTGTCGCGCAACTTCGGCAAGGAAGCCGCGCTGACCGCCGGCCTGGACCTGGTGCGCGACGGAGCGGCGATGATCCTTGACGCCGACGGCCAGGATCCGCCGGAGCTGGTACCGGAATTCGTCGCGCGCTGGCGCGAGGGCCATGACAACGTCTATGGCACGCGCATGGCCCGCGATGGTGAGGCCTGGATCAAGCGCGCCACCGCGGCGGTGTTCTACCGGGTGATGGGGCGTCTGTCGCGCACGCCGATCCCGGCCGATACCGGTGATTTCCGCCTGCTGTCGCCACGTGCGTTGAGTGCGCTGCGCGAGATGCGCGAGCGCCACCGTTTCATGAAGGGGCTTTTCAGCTGGGTCGGTTTCAAGCGGATCGCGGTGCCCTATCACCGTCACGCGCGAGTGGCCGGCACCAGCAAGTTCAGTCTGTGGCGGCTGTGGAACTTCGCGCTGGAGGGCATTACCGGCTTCTCCACCGTGCCGCTGCGGGCGGCGACCTACCTGGGACTGGCGACGGCGGCGGTGGCCTTCGTCTTTGGCGTATGGGTGATCGTGAAGGCGGCGCTGTATGGCGACCGGGTGGCGGGCTGGCCGACGATGATGGCGGTGATCCTGTTCCTGGGTGGGGTGCAGCTGATCGCGCTGGGCCTGATCGGTGAGTACCTGGGGAGGCTGTACGAAGAGTCCAAGCAGCGGCCGCTGTACCTGGTTGACGCGTGGCTAGCATCCGCCGTGGCAGACTCGGCACTGCAACCCACCCTCGGAGGGCAGGTAGATGACGACGGTACGGCAACTGTTGGACGGCAAGTCTCCTGAAGTACACGCGGTCGCGCCGGATGCGGCGGTGATCGATGCGATCCGGTTGATGGCGGAAAAGGGCATCGGTGCGGTGCTGGTGATGGACGGGCCGCGGCTCGTCGGCATCCTGTCCGAGCGCGATTACGCGCGCAAGATCGTGCTGCGCGATCGCTCGTCACGCGATACGGCGGTGGCAGAGATCATGACGGCGCAGGTGGTGACGGTGGCGCCGGGCGAGCAGGTGGAGCATTGCCTGCAGCTGGTGACCGACTATCGCATCCGCCATCTGCCGGTGGTGGAGGGCGCGCAGGTGCTGGGGGTGATCTCCATCGGCGACCTGGTGAAGTCGGTGATCGATGCGCAGCGCAGGGAGCTGGATCAGCTGCAGCAGTACATCGTGGCGGGGTGAGGTGTTCGCTGGCGGGCCTGCGGCCCGCCGGCCCGCTTTTTGAAGCTCAAAGCCAAAGCCAAAGCCAAAGCAGCGCCTATCTGATACGTCGGGAGGCGGAGGGCATGGCCGTGCAGGACACGCCGTAAACCCATCCGTGGGGGCTCGATGGCGCCATCCATGGCGCCAACGGTCCTGCACGCCCATGCCCTCAGCCTCTGGATACATTGCCGCGAGCGCGGTGAGCTTTGTCGCAGGCGATCTGCCTTTGGTAGCTGCCAACCTTGGTTGGCAACAGCTTTTGAATTTGCTTTTTTCTTTTGACTTTGAATTTCCGCTCTCGTTCCGCGCGCAGGAAACTGTCAGGAGTGGGACGGGTGGGTCAGGCAGGACCGTTGGCGCCATGGATGGCGCCATCGAGCCCCCATGGACGGGTTTACGGCGTGTCCTGACTGGCCCACCCGTCCCACTCACACCAGGATCAACAGAGGCGCCGCGAACAACGCTGTAAACCTACTTCGCATACTGCCCCCCGCAGTCGGCATCCTTCCCCGGCCCCAGTTCGATGGTCGCCAGCAACGCCGCCGGTGGGGCAATGCTGCCCAGCGCCAGGGCCACCGCGCCACGAATCCCCAACGCCTTGAAGTCCGGGCGGAACGAGGGATCCTTGAAGGTGCCGGAGATGTGCAGCGGCGAGCGCAGTACCAGGATGCTCTTGTCCTTCGGGCGTGGCTTCAACAGCAGATCCAGGGTCTCGTCGCGCAGGCTGACCGTGCCCTCGCCGATGAGGATCGTATCGGTGGTGTCCACCGCCAGCGCCTGGCTGCTCATCAGACCGTCGCGCACGCCGAAGTCGGCGAAGGCGCAGCGCAGGGGGATCTGCTTGTCACCGGTCACCAGGAATTTCAGCGACTCGGTGATGTCCAACCCGGCCAGCTCCATCACCAGGTTGCCGACATGGCCACGGCCCATCGCCAGGCCGACCTTGCCGCTGCTGCTGCCGAGCATTGCGGCGATCGAATTGCCGCGGCCGCTCAGGTCCACTTCGCCGCCGATGCCGCCCTTGGCCTGTTCAGCCAGTTTTGCGTCCGGGAACAACTGGCCCAGCTGCACGCCGCGCACGCTGGCCTTCAGCGCGGTGCTGATCTGCGGATGGCGCGCGTCCATGCGGATCGTGCTGCGGATGTCGCCACCGGCCACGCCGAAGTTCAGCGGGTCCAGCCGCAGCACGCCGTCATCCAGCAGCAGGTGCGCGTCCATGTCGTCCAGCGGCAGTGATGGCGCGTTGATGCGATGGGCCTTCCAGCGCACGTCGGCATCCATCGCGCGCAGCTTGCCGAGGTTGTAGGGCGTGTCGGGCAGCACGCGTGCACGGGCAGCAACCCGTGCGGCCTCGGCCTTCTGTTCTGCGTTGGCGGTTTCGCCGCCGCCGGTTCTTGGTGGGGCACCGACGAAGCCGGCCAGATCATCGAAGTCCAGCCGTTTGGATTCCAGCGTGGCGGTCAGCCGTGGTCGCGCGCCGCCCACCTCAAACTGCAGATTGCCACCGAGGTCGCTGTCGCCGACCTTGCCGGTGAAGGCGTCGTAGCGCCAGATGTTGTGGTCGCGCTTGAGCCGCCCGTTCAAGGCATAAGGGGGCGACGGCGGAATGGCAATGCCAAGCAGCGGGTAGAGATCGGCCAGGTCCTGGCCGCTGAGCGCGAACTGCAGATCGAACACGCGCAGCTGGAAGGGATTGGTCAATGTGCCACTGGCTACCGCGCGGGTGGCACCTGCACGACCATCAAGATGGATGCGGAACGGGTGGTCGCTGTCGGTCAGCTCCAGCGGTGATTCGGTGCCGCCACGCAGGGTGAATGGATTGCCCTGCCAGTGTCCCTTGCCCTGTACCAGCAGCGGTGGCGCCGCATCGGCCTGCTTCGGCTGCCCGCTGCGCACGTCCACGCGGATATCGGTGCGGCCGAGCGCGTCGAGGAACTGCAGGCGACCGTCATCGATGTGCAACCGTTTGAGCTGGGGGCTGGTCCCGCCGGTGCTGTTGCCGAGGAAATCCCAGTTGCCCGGGTCGCCCTTGCGCGGCGCGGTTTCCAGCAGCACGTCCGGCCGGGTCAGGCGCACTTCGGGCAGCTGCACGCTGCCGCGCAGCAGGGGCCACACCCGTACGTCGATCTCGACGCGGTCTGCGGTGGCCATATCGGGTTGTTTCGCCCAGCTGGCATTGGCGAAGGTGATCGCATCGGCGCGGATCGTACTGGTACGGCCGAGGTCGACATCCAGGTGGCCGATGTGCAGTGCGCGGCCGGTGCGTGCCTGCACCGCGCGTTCCACCGGCCCCTTGAACCAGTTCCAGTCCCACAACGCGATCAGCAGCAGGATCGCGGCCAGCAGGAAGATCAGGATCGTGAGCCAGCGCCGGCCTCGTGGGCCGGGGCGGCGGAGGCGCCAGCGGGTCGTGCGCTTTGCGGCAGGGGAGGCGGCAGCATTCACGCTGCCATGGTTGCCCCTTCATCGTGGACGGGGCGCGAAGCGTCCATGTGCGCGGTGTGCACAACCCGCGCGCCGTTACAGCACCTGCATGGTCACAGCGACGAAGTGGCAGACGCTGCCACCGATCACGAACAGGTGCCAGATCGCGTGCGAGTACGGGATCGATTCGCGGTGATAGAAATAGGTGCCCAGCGTGTACGACAGGCCACCGGCGAACAGCCAGGTGAGGGTGCCGCCATCGATCGAGGCCCACATCGGCTTGATCGCCACGACCACCAACCAGCCCATGGCGATGTAGATCACCGTTGAGAGCACCTTGAAGCGGCCGGTGTAGAACAGCTTGAACACCACGCCGCCCAGCGCAAGCGCCCAGATCGCGGTGAACAGGCCCCAGCCCCACGGGCCGCGCAGGCCGATCAGGGTGAACGGGGTATAGGTACCCGCGATCAGTACATAGATCGCGCAGTGGTCGAACACCTTCAACCGGCCCTTGGCGACCGGATGCTGGATGGCGTGATACAGGGTGGAGGCGGTGTACAGCAGCAACAGCGCGATACCGAATACGATCGCGCTGGCCAGCTGCCAGCCGTCGCCGTAGATCGCCGCCAGGGTGATCAGCACCGCGCTGGCTGCCAGGGCGAACACCGCGCCCAGGCCATGGGTCAGGGCGCTGGCGATTTCTTCACGGATCGAAGCAATGGACGTCGTGGACATGGGCATGGGCATCGTTCACGGGGAGGGGGACCCGCGTCCCCCTATCATCGCCGCGATGGGCGACATGTGCACGCCCGTCACCGTATGGTGGGTGAATCCCTGCGTTGCGCCGATGAACCCGTGATCGGTAGATCCACGCCATGCGTGGATGAAGCCCCGGCAGCGCCGGGGTCAGAGCCCTTTCCTGCGGAAAGGGATCCGACCCGCTGGCATCAGCCCACCGAAACGGTATGCGCCGCTTCGCGGGTGGCCGAGAAGCGCACGTCCGGCGAGCGTTCCTGGGCCAGCTGCAGGTTGACCCGGGTCGGTGCCAGGTAGACCAGGTGTCCGGCCGCATCCAGTGCCAGGTTCAGCGCGTTCTTCTCGCGGAACTCTTCCAGCTTCTTTTCGTTGCTGCAGTGGACCCAGCGTGCGGTGCTGACGCTGACCTGCTCGAAGGTGGCTTCCACGCCGTACTCGTCCTTCAGGCGGTAGGCGGCCACGTCGAACTGCAGCACACCGACCGCACCCAGGATCAGATCGTTGCTGGTCAGCGGGCGAAAGAACTGGGTCGCACCTTCTTCGGACAGCTGGGCCAGGCCCTTCTGCAGCTGCTTGAGCTTGAGCGGATCACGCAGGCGTGCGCGACGGAACAGTTCCGGGGCGAAGTTGGGGATGCCCGTGAAGGTGACCGCTTCGCCTTCGGTGAAGGTATCGCCGATGGAAATGGTGCCGTGGTTGTGGATGCCGATCACATCGCCCGGCCACGCCTCGGCGGCGATTTCACGGTCGCTGGCCATGAAGGTCAGCGCGTTGGCCAGCTTCATTTCCTTGCCGGTGCGCACGTGGAAGGTCTTCATGCCAGCGCTGAAGCGGCCCGAGCAGACGCGCATGAACGCCACGCGGTCACGGTGCTGCGGGTCCATGTTGGCCTGGATCTTGAACACGAAGCCGGTCAGCTTGTTCTCTTCCGGTGCGATCTCGCGGCCGGTGGTGGAACGCGCCTGCGGCGACGGGGCATGCTCGACGAAGAAGTCCAGCAGCGGCTGCACACCGAAGTTGTTCACGCCCGAGCCGAAGAACACCGGGGTCTGCTTGCCGGCGCGGTAGGCGTCCAGGTCGAACGGGTGGCTGGCGCCCTGCACCAGTTCCAGTTCGTCGCGCAGGTCGGCCAGCATCTGCGCACCGATCTTCTCGGCCAGGCCGGGGGCATCGATGGACGGGAAGATGGTCGAATCCTGGCGGGTGAAGTTGCGGCCCGGTTCGTACAGGTGCACTTCGCCGGTCAGCAGGTGCACCACGCCCTTCAGGCGCTGGCCCATGCCGATCGGCCAGGTCACCGGCGCGCACTGGATGCCGAGCACGGTTTCCACTTCATCCAACAGTTCGATCGGGTCCTTGCCCTCGCGGTCGAGCTTGTTGATGAAGGTCATGATCGGGGTGTCGCGCAGGCGGCAGACTTCCATCAGCTTGATGGTGCGCTCTTCCACGCCCTTGGCCACGTCGATCACCATCAGCGCCGAGTCCACCGCGGTCAGCACGCGGTAGGTGTCCTCGCCGAAGTCGGCGTGGCCGGGGGTGTCGAGCAGGTTGACGATCTTGCCTTCGTACGGGAACTGCATCACCGAGGAGGTCACGGAGATGCCGCGCTCCTTTTCCAGCGCCATCCAGTCGGAGGTGGCGTGGCGGGCGGCCTTGCGGCCCTTCACCGAACCGGCCATCTGGATCGCGCCTCCGAACAGCAGCAGCTTTTCGGTCAGCGTGGTCTTGCCGGCGTCAGGGTGGGAGATGATGGCGAAGGTGCGGCGACGCGACGCTTCGTTGGCGACTTCGGACATGGCAGTGGCGCCCGCCCGGGGCGCTTTTCAAAGAGATAAGCGCCCGATTATACCGGCCGGGGCCGTTCAGCGCCCGATGCCGCCGTCGGCCTCGCCCTGGCGGGCGAACTGCAGCTGGCCCTGCTCGGCGAAGATGCGTGCCGGCACCGAGCGCAGGCCCATGCCGCGGTTGACCTGCACCACGAAGTGCAGGTGCGGCGCGCTGCTGAATCCGCTGTTGCCGGACAGGCCGATGGGCTGCCCGGCCCCCACCGCCTGGCCGCGACGCACGCGCATGCCGCCGGCCTGCAGGTGGCCGTACAGCGCCATGCTGCCGTCGCTGTGCAGCACGCGGATGAAGTTGGCGCGGGTACCATCACGTTCGCGGTCCTGGCCGTTGCCACGGAAGCCATCCTGGATCTGCATCACCGTACCCTCGCGCGCGGCCAGCACCAGCGTGCCCTCCGGCAGTGCGAAGTCCACCGCGTCGCGGTTCTCCTCGTCATCGTGGCTGAACCGGCCCTGCGGCGCCTGGTCCACGCGCGGACGGGCCGCATCGAACGGCAGGCGATAGGCGACATCCTCGGCCTGTGCGGCCGGATTGCCCGGCACCGATTGCAGGCGCAGGTCCAGCGTGCGGCCATCGAGCGGGGCGGGCAGGTGGCCGACCACCAGGCTGCTGTCGCCCTGGATCAGCGATTGCACTGGCAGCCCTTCGACCGGGCGTCCGGGTGCAGCGCGCAGTTCGATCTGCAGCGGTCCTGCCAGCCCATTGTCGATCCGGGCCTGCCATTGCGTGCCGACCGGCTGCAGGCGCAGCCGGGCCATGGGGGCGGCGCCCTCGGCACTGCCAGCCTGGGTGGTTGGGGTGGCGGGGGAAACCAATCCCCAGCCCTGGCGCCAGTCACCGGCGCTGGCCGTCATGCTCGCCAGCAGGGACATCAGCAGGCAGGTCAGGGGCAGGCGCAGCATCTGTGGTTCCAGTGGATAGGGACCGCCGGGACTGTAGCCGATCCTGAACAGGACGACCGCGACCGCCTTCGCATAGTTGCGTTGAAAATATTCATCGCTTTATCCGCATGAAGGGATTGACAGTGCCGGAAAGGGCTGGCATCGTGGCTCCACCATCGAGACCGGCAGAGGGACAGGCCCTTTGAAGCCGGGGCAGCCCGCGGACGCGAAAGCGTCTGCGTAGGTGCCAAATCCTGCGGGGACCGTGGCGTCCACCGAAAGATGGTTCGAACCATGCACCGCACGTGCATCTCGAACGCGGGCCCGCGAAGGCTCGATGGCCGATTCCCCAACCGGATCCCGCCATGAGCTTCGCCGCCAGTACCGCCATTCGCCCCGAACCCTTTATTCCCGTCAGCGTGCCGGTCGAAGACCGCGTGCATGCCGAGCGCGGTGAGTTCGCCGCGGTGCTGTCGATGCGTCACGCCGGCCCCAGCCCGGTGCGCCTGCGTTATGAGTGGGTCGGCCCGGCCAGTGCGCCGGTGGTGGTGCTGGCCGGTGGCATTTCCGCCCATCGCCATGTGGCGTCCAATGCACAGTTCAGCGAGAAAGGCTGGGCCGAAGACCTGGTCGGCAGCGGGCGCGCGCTGGATCCGCAGCAGCTGCGCGTACTGGCCTTCGACTTCATCGGCGCCGACGGTGCACTGGATGTGCCGATCGATACCGCCGACCAGGCCGATGCACTGGCGCTGCTGCTGGACCACCTCGGCATTCGCGCGCTGAAGGCCTTCGTCGGCTATTCGTATGGCGCGCTGGTCGGCCAGCAGTTCGCGATCCGTCATCGGGCCCGCGTGCGCCAGCTGGTGCTGGCCAGCGGCGCGCATCGTCCGCATCCGTATGCCGCCGCCTGGCGTGCCTTGCAGCGCCGCGCAGTCGCGCTGGGCCAGCTGCAGTGCGGTGAAGACCACGGGCTGGCGTTGGCCCGGCAGTTCGCCATGCTCAGCTACCGCACGCCGGAAGAATTCGGCGAGCGCTTCGACGCCGCGCCGGAAGTGATCAACGGCCGCGTGCGCGTAGCCGCCGAAGACTATCTCGACGCTGCCGGTGCGCAGTACGTCGCGCGCACGCCGGTGACCGCCTACCTGCGCCTGTCCGAATCGATCGACCTGCACCGTGTGGACCCTGCCGCGATCCTGCCACCCACCGTGGTGGTCGCGGTGGAGGGTGACCGCCTGGTGCCGCTGGCCGACCTGGTCGGCCTGGTCGAAGGGCTGGGCCCGCGCGGCAGCCTGCGCGTGCTGCGCTCGCCCTATGGCCACGACGCCTTCCTCAAAGAAACCGATCGCATCGACGCGATCCTCGCCACCGCCTTCCGCACTTCTGGAGAGTCCGCATGAGCCTGCACGCCAACGAGCCGTCCTGTAGCCGCACCACTGCCGCCGTCCGTGCCGGCATCGATCGGGATACCGCGCATGGCGCGGTCACGCCGCCGATCGTGCTGTCGTCGAACTTCAGCTTTGAAGGCTTCGGCAACAAGCGCCAGTACGACTACACGCGCAGTGGCAACCCGACCCGCGACCTGCTGGGCGAGGCGTTGGCGGAACTGGAGGGCGGCGCCGGTGGCGTCATCACTGCGACCGGCATGGGCGCGATCAACCTGGTGCTGAACGCGCTGCTGCAGCCGGGCGATACCCTGGTGGTGCCGCACGATGCGTACGGTGGCAGCTGGCGCCTGTTCAATGCGCTGGCGAAGAAGGGCCACTTCGAGCTGGTCACCGCCGACCTGACCGATCCGCGTGCACTGGCACAGGCGCTGGCCACCCAGCCGAAGCTGGTGCTGGTGGAAACCCCGTCCAACCCGCTGCTGCGCATCACCGACCTGCGCTTCGTCATCGATGCCGCACACAAGGCCGGTGCACTGGTGGTGGTCGACAACACCTTCCTGTCGCCGGCGCTGCAGCAACCGCTGTCGTTCGGTGCCGACCTGGTGCTGCATTCCACCACCAAGTACATCAACGGCCACAGCGATGTGGTCGGCGGTGCGGTGGTCGCGCGCGATCCGGCACTGCACGAGCAGCTGGTGTGGTGGGGCAATGCGCTGGGCCTGACCGGTTCGCCGTTCGATGCCTTCCTGACCCTGCGCGGCCTGCGCACGCTGGACGCGCGCCTGCGCGTGCACCAGGAGAACACCGCGTCGATCGTTGCCCTGCTGGACCAGCATCCGGCGGTCGGCGCGGTGTACTACCCGGGCCTGGCCGATCACCCCGGCCATGCCATCGCCGCACGCCAGCAGAGTGGTTTCGGTGCGATGCTGTCGTTCGAACTCGCGCACTGCGCCGGTGATGATCCGCACGCGGCGGTGCGTGCGTTTGTCGATGGCCTGCGGTGCTTCACCCTGGCCGAATCGCTGGGCGGCGTCGAAAGCCTGATCGCGCATCCGGCCACCATGACCCATGCAGCGATGACGGCCGGAGCACGCGCGGCGGCCGGCATCAGCGAAGGGCTGCTGCGCCTGTCGGTCGGCATCGAGGCCGAGCGTGACCTGCTGGCCGATCTCGGTGCCGCGCTGCAGCGCGCCGAAGCCGTGATCGATGCAGCCGCGCGTCGCAAACAGGTGGTGGACGCATGAGCGCACTGGCCGCTGAAATTCCTGCGCTTGGCGTGGGACGACTGGCGCTGCTTGGCACCGGCACGGTGGGCTCGGCCTTCGTGCAGCGCTACCAGGCGTTGCAGGCACGTGGGCTGGAACTGCCCAGCGTGCAGTGGTTGGCCAATTCGCGCACCGCGCTGGCGATCGACTGCGATCTGGCGCTGCCGCTGGAGCTGGCACGGCGCGCACCGCGTGACGGCCTCAGCTCGCCGCCGTGGGCCAGCGCCGAAGGACTGGAGCGTGGTGATGTGGTGGTCGATGCCACCGCCAGCGAAGACGTCGCCGCGCGTCACGTGCAGTGGCTGGCGCGCGGCGTGCACGTGGTGACCGCCAACAAGCTGGGCCGTGGTGCGCAGCTGGCTCGTGCGCAGGCCATTGCGGAAAGCTGTGCCGACAGTGGCGCGCGTTATGGCGACAGCGCGACGGTGGGCGCGGGCCTGCCGCTGTTGAGCAGCCTGCGCGCGCTGGTGGCCGGTGGCGATCACATCCATGCCATCGAGGGCGTGCTGTCCGGTTCGCTGGCGTGGCTGTTCCATCGCTATGACGGCCAGTCGCCGTTCTCGGCGGCGGTGCGGGAAGCACTGGCGGCGGGCTACACCGAACCGGACCCGCGCCTGGACCTGTCCGGCGAGGACGTGCGTCGCAAGCTGCTGATACTGGCGCGCAGCAGCGGGCTGGCGCTGGATGCTTCGCAGGTGCAGGTGGATTCACTGGTACCTGAAGCGCTGGCAGCGTTGCCGCTGGAGGACGCAGTGGCTGCACTGGAGCAGCTGGATGCGCCGCTGCAGGCGCGTTGGCAGCAGGCACGCGACAACGGCCATGTGTTGCGTTTCGTTGGCCGCGTTGATGACAACGGTGCGCAGGTAGGCCTGCGCGAGCTGCCGGCCGATCATCCGCTGGCACAGGGCGCGGGCACCGACAACCGGGTAGCGATCCACAGCGATCGCTATCAGCGCCAGCCGTTGTTGATCCAGGGGCCAGGTGCGGGCGCGGAAGTCACCGCGGCTGCGTTGCTGGATGACGTGCTGCGGATCGTAAGTTGATCGCATCGCTTGTGTAGAGCCGAGCCCATGCTCGGCTGCTCCTGGCGTCGTTCCATCCTGCCGGAGGAGCCGAGCATGGGCTCGGCTACACGGGGCCGTCGGTCAGCGCGACTTCAACGCCTTCAACAATGCGCTGTTGAACTGCTTCGGATCCTGCACCTGTGGCGAATGGCCCAGTTCGGCGAACTCGACCAGCGTCGCGCCCGGAATCGCCGCCGCCGCCGCTTTGCCGAGTGCGGGATAGTTGCCCAGCGTCGCCTTTACTGCAGGCGGCGCCAGGTCACGGCCGATCGCGGTGCGGTCTTTCTGGCCGATGAACAGCGTGGTCGGCACCTGCAGGTTCTTCAGTTCGTAGACCACCGGCTGGTTGAACACCATGTCCGAGGCCAGCGCCTGGCTCCATGCAACGGCCTGCTTGCCCGGGCCTTCGTACATGCCCGACTGCATCCGCGCCCACGGTTCGTAGGCCGGCTTCCATTTGCCGTCGTAGTACACCTCCAACTGGTAGCGGCGGATGCTGTCATAGCTGATGTTCATTTCGCCGGCGTACCACGCGTCCACGCTGCGCCACGGAACACCCAGCGCCTTCCAGTCCTCCAGCCCGATCGGGTTGACCAGCGACAGGCTGCGCAGGTCCTGCGGGAACATCAGCGCGTAGCGCACCGCCAGCATGCCACCCATCGAGTGCCCGACCAGGTGCACCGGTACATCACCCAGCTGCAGTTGCTGCAACAGGGCATGGGTGTTGGCGGCCAGCTGCGCGAACGAGTACTGGTAACGTTCGGGCTTGCTGGATTTGCAGAAGCCCACCTGGTCCGGGGCGATCACCCGGTAGCCGGCGGCGACCAGCGGCTTGATCGATTCCTTCCAGGTGGCAGCACAGAAGTTCTTGCCGTGCAGCAGCACCACCACGCCGATGGGCGCCTTCTTCGGCGCGATGTCCAGGTACGCCATCTCCAGTGGCTGCCGTTGCGACTCCAGCGCGAAGGTCTTCACCGGATAGCCGTAGTCGAAACCCTCCAGCCGTGGCCCGTAGGTAGGCGCGGCGAGGGCGGACAGCGGCAGGCAGGCAAGCAGGGCGGCAGTGATCACGCGCATGGGGCAATCCGGGGCGAGGGAGCCCCGAGCCTAACCGGAACGCGGTGACGATGTTGTCCGATGTAGAGCCGAGAATGGGCTCGGCTCTACAACTCAGCACTCGATGACGTTCACCGCCAGGCCACCGCGGCTGGTTTCCTTGTACTTGTCCTGCATGTCGCGGCCGGTATCGCGCATGGTCTTGATCACCTTGTCCAGCGACACCTTGTGCTTGCCGTCGCCACGCATCGCCATGCGCGAGGCATTGATCGCCTTCACCGCACCCATTGCGTTGCGTTCGATGCAGGGGATCTGCACCAGGCCACCGATCGGGTCGCAGGTCAGGCCGAGGTTGTGTTCCATGCCGATTTCCGCGGCATTCTCGATCTGGCTGGGATTGCCACCCAGCGCCGCGACCAGGCCACCGGCCGCCATCGAACAGGCCACGCCCACTTCGCCCTGGCAGCCCACTTCGGCACCGGAAATCGAAGCGTTTTCCTTGTACAGGATGCCGATCGCTGCCGAGGTCAACAGGAAGTCGAATACGCGCTGCTCGTTGGCGCCGGGGCAGAAACGGTCGAAGTAATGCAGCACCGCCGGCAGCACGCCGGCCGCACCGTTGGTCGGCGCGGTCACCACACGGCCACCGGCGGCGTTCTCTTCGTTCACCGCCAGCGCGTACAGGTTGACCCAGTCCAGCGTGGTCAGCGGGTCGCGCATTGCTGCTTCCGGCTTCGACGACAGCTCGCGGTACAGCGCCGGTGCACGACGGCCGACCTTCAGGCCACCCGGCAGCACGCCTTCCTCGCGGATGCCGCGTGTCACGCACGACTGCATCGCGCTCCAGATCTCGCGCAGGTTGGCGCGGATCTCGTCTTCGCTGCGCCAGCATTTCTCGTTCTCGAACATCAGCTGGGCAATGCTCAGGCCGCTGCGCGCAGTCTGCGCCAGCAGCTCGTCGCCGCTCTTGAACGGGTAGGGCAGCGGGGTTTCGTCGGGCACGATGCGGTCATCGGCCGCGTCGTCCTGGTTGACCACGAAGCCACCACCGACGGAGTAGTAATCGCGGGTGGCGATCACTTCGTCCTCGGCGTTGTACGCGGTGAAGCGCATGCCGTTGGTGTGGTACGGCAGCTTCTGGCGCTTGTTCATGCCGAGGTCGCGCTTCTCGTCGAAGGCGATCTCGTGCTGGCCCATCAGCTGGATGCGCTTGCTGCTGCGGATGCGCTCCAGGGTGGCCGGGATGATGTCCGGGTCGATCAGGTTCGGCCGCTGCCCTTCCAGGCCCAGCAGGATCGCCTTGTCGGTGCCATGGCCACGGCCGGTCAGCGCCAGCGAGCCGTAGACATCGGCACGGATGCGCGCGACCTCGTGCAGGCGGCCCGGATCGAGCAGCCAACGGTGGATGAATCGCTCGGCGGCCTTCATCGGCCCGACGGTGTGCGAGGAGCTCGGGCCAATGCCGATCTTGAAAACGTCGAACGTGCTGACAGCCATGGTTGCCGTACTGCGGGTACCGGAAGAGACCGCTATTCTAGCGGTTCACGCCGCACTTCCATGGCTGCGGCGCAGCATTTCCGCCAAGGAGACCCATCCGGTGTTGACTCTGTTCCAGCGTGACGACTGCCACCTGTGCGACATGGCCCTGGCCGAGCTGGCCAAGGCCAGGGCGCCGGAGTTCGAATCGGTGTTCCTGGATGACCAGCCGGCGCTGGAATCGCGCTACGGCGCGCGGGTGCCGGTGCTGCGCGATGAGGCGGGGCAGCGCGAACTGGACTGGCCGTTCGATGCGGCCACCGTGCAGGCCTGGCTGGCCGTCGATCGGTAGTGCCGGCAGCTGGCCGGCAGCTGCCCGGATCGGTGAGGTTGCCGGCCAGCGGCCGGCACTACCGGGATCGTCTTATTTCGCGTCGAACTTCACGATCGTGCTGATCGCGGTTTCGTCCGGAATGGTCTTGGTGTCGGCCCAATCACCGCCGCCGACGCCGAAGTCCAGGCGCTTGACCGTGGCCTTGCCGGTCAGCACTGGCTGGGTGCCCGGCTTCCAGGTGAAGGTGAGGGTGACCGGCTTGCTGACGCCGCGCAGTTCCAGGGTGCCATCGGCGGCGAACTGGTCGTTGCCCACCGCACGGAAGCCCTTGGCGGTGTAGCGCGCAGTGGCGAACTTGCCGACGTTGAAGAAGTCGGCGGTCTGCAGGGTCGAATCGCGGTCGCTGTTGCCACTCTTGGCACCGGCAAGCGGGATCACCACGTCCAGCGAACCGGCGGCCGGGTTGGCCGGGTCGAAGCTGAGCTTGGTGGCGAAGCCCGGGAAGCTGCCGGTGAACACTTCACCGTCGTACTTGGTGGCGAACACCAGGATCGAACCGGCGCCGGGAGCCTGCGCGTAGTCGGCGGCGAGCGCCGGAGCGGTGGCCAGCATGCCGGCCAGGGCGGCGGCCACGGCGGCCGGGGTGGTCAGTTTCAGATTCATCGGTCAGTCCTTCTGAGGGGAGGCGAGCCAGCCACGCGGCAACATGCGGGACAAGGTCGCATCGCGCTGGAACAGGTGGTGGTAGAAGGCGGCACCGGCATGAGCCAGCACCACCGCGATCAACAGCCAGAAGCCGTATTCGTGGATGGCGTGGGAGACCGCAACGACCTGCGGGTCCGGGCCGCTCAGCTTGGGCACATCAACCAGGCCGAACCAGCGGAACGGGCGCAGGCCACTGGCCGAGTCGTACAGCCAGCCCGACAGCGGAATGGCGAACATCAGCACATACAACAGCACGTGGGTGGCGCTGGCGATGCGTTCCTGCCAGCTGGGCACGCCCGGCACCGGCTTGGGGGCGCCGGCGTACAGGCGCCAGCCGAGGCGGAACAGCACCAGCGCCAGTACGGTAATGCCGATCGACTTGTGTGCGGTGTAGACCCAGAAGTACTTGGGGGTCCTGGGCAGTTCGCCCATGGTCAGGCCGACCACGCCCAGGGCGAGGATCAGCAGTGCGATCAACCAATGCAGGATCTGGCTGACACTCCCCCAGGCGGCGGGGGTGTTCTTGGCGGTCATGAAAGGTCCTCTAGCGGGCCGTCTTGGGGTCGGAGTGCGGAACGGGAGCGGGAGTTCCCGGGGCGTCGCTGCGGTCGAGGGTGGCTTCAGCCTCGATCCTCAGCTGTACTGCATCACCGATGACGCCCGGCCAGGCGGTGATGCCGAACGCGCGCCGGCTCAGCGTGGTGCTGGCGGAAAAACCGGCGGTGCGTCGGAACGGGGGGAGGGGGTAGCGCTTGATGGCATTGAGGGTCACGTCCAGGGTGACTTCCTGGCTGACGCCGCGCAGGGTCAGGGTGCCGATCACGTGCGCACGCTTGGCATCGATCGGTTCGACCCGGCTGGAGACGAAGCGTGCGCTGGGGAAACGCTCGCCGTCGAGCAGGCTGCGGGCCAGCGTGGCCTGGTTCCATTTGGCGTCACCAAGGTCCAATCGCGATACGGGGACCTCGACGTCCAGCGTGGCTTCGCGCCAGTTGTCGGGATCGAACTGCAGGCGCCCCTCACTGCCGGAGACCGTGCCCATTGCCTGCGAGTAACCCGCGTGGTCGATGGTGAACAGCACACGCGTATGCACCGGATCGAGGCGATAGGTATCTGCATCCGCCCAGGCGGGAGCGGTGGCGAGCAGCATCGGCAGCAGGGCCAGGCAGGGACGCATCGATGGCGGGCTCCGGAAGGGGGACGCTGTGATCATACGCACAGGCCCCTGCCAACGATGCGTGCATGGCTGCAACAGTTCGTGGTGGGTCCACCGGTGGAAACAGGCTGTTGCAGCCATGAACCCAGCCCTGTGTGACAATCGGACCAGGACAGGGGGTTCAGGATGACGAGCGGCTGGCGCCTGTGGTGCCGAGGCATCGTGGGCATGGGGCTGTTGCTGATGGCGTTGGCCACTGCAGCTGCGGCCCCGGACATGGCAGAAACACCGCGCCTGCGCCGTTTCGGTGCCGCCGAAGGCATGCCCTCGCGGATGGTGCTGGCGCTGGCCGAGGATCGCCAGGGGCATATCTGGGCGGCTACCGACGGCGGCCTGGTGCGCTATGACGGTGGCACCCTGCGGGTCTGGGAGCACGATCCGGAACAGCCGGGTTCGCTGCCCGGCAATGAGATCGAAACGCTGCTGGTCGATCCACTGGACCGTATCTGGGTCGGTATCAACGGCAAGGGCGTGGCTCGCCTGGATGCCGACCGCGAGCGGTTCAAGACCTTCGATGCGGTCAATGGCCCGTGCCTGGGCCAGTTCTGGACGCTGGCCTACGCCGAGGATGCGCTTTGGATCGGCACCAGCAGTCATGGGGTCTGCCGGTTCGGAGAGGACGGCAGCCTGCACTTCTTCAAGCACGACCCGGCCCGTCAGGACGGCCTGCCCAGCAACACCATCTACAGCAGCCTGGTTGACGCGCAGGGGCGCCTGTGGATCGGCACCGAGAGCGGGGTGGCGCGCTGGAACGGCCGTGGGTTCGAGTCCGTAGCACCGCGTGAGCTGGGCGCGTTGAGCGTGCTGCGGATGAGCCGTGATCCGGATGGCTCGATCTGGATCGGCAGCCAGAACGACGGGCTGTACCGCATCGATGCGCAGGACCGGGTCAGCCGTCCGCGCTGGAGCGACAGCGCCCGCCTGCGTTCGGCGCTGGTGCTGGCCGATCGCCAGGGAGGCTACTGGGCGGGCACGTCCGACGGTCTGCTGCGCGGCGACGCCAGCGCACTGCGGCGGCTCGAGGGCGACCGCGGCAGCGGCTTCCTCACTGCCCAGAGCGGCGTGCTCGACCTGCTGCAGGACCACGAGGGCGGATTGTGGGTGGCGCTGCTGACCCAGGGCCTGGCCTACCTGCCGCCGGACTGGCGCCGGTTTTCGATCTGGAACCAGCTTGACGGCAAGCCGCTGGACAGCCAGTACCTGCTGAGTGCAGCCAGCGATGGCCGGAATTACTACGTCGGCTCGGCGCATGGCGTGTACCAGTTGGACGAGCAGGGAGCGCTGAAGCTGTTGGCCAGTGATCGCGAGATCGGCAGCGGGGCGGTGTGGTCGGTGCTGCCGCGGCCGGATGGGCGCCTGTGGCTGGGGCGTGCCGGTCGTATCAGCGTGTATGACCCGGCGACACGCGCGCTGCATGACTGGCACATCGACGGTGGCGCCGACCTGCGCCAGCGCATCGACCTGATGCGCCAGGCACCCGATGGAACGATCTGGCTTTCGGTGATGAACCTGGGCCTGCAGCAGCGCAGTGCCGATGGCCGTGTGCTGCGCAGCTATCCGCTGGACGATTTCCGCAAGGCGGCCGATTCGCCTATCGAGCAGATCCGTTTCGACGCCCAGGGCAAGGTCTGGGTGATGGGAGACCTGGGCATCTGGCGCGAGCAGGCCGGGCGTTTCGAGGCGGTGCCGGGGGTCTCGCGTGGTCTGATCTACGATCTGGTGTGGGTTGATCCGCAACAGCTGTGGCTGGCCCGCCAGGGCGCACTCGAGCGCTACCAGTGGGATGGCATGAGCCTGCGCCTGATCCAGCGCATTGATGGAAGCGCTGGTGTGCCGCCGGTCAGCATGGGTGGCCTGGCGCTGGCCGAAGACGGCCGCCTGTGGGCGACCACGCCGCGCGGTTTGCTGCGCTGGGATCCCAAGGCACGACGCCTGCAGCTGTTCAATGAACGCGATGGCCTGCCCGACGCCGAATTCACCAGCAGGCCGCCGGCGGTGAATGCCGATGGTCGAGTGCTCGCGGTGGCCCAGACCGGCCTGGTGGTCTTCGATGTGAATGCTGCCGATGCCGTGTTACCGCCGTCGTCGCTGGTGATCGCCGAGGTTCGCGTGCGGCGCGATGATGCCCGCGGATGGCAACCGCTGCCGACCACCGGCACACTGCTGCTGGGGCCGGATGATCGTGATCTGCAGATCAATGCTCGACTTCTGTCGTACGCCAATCCGCAGGGCAACCGTTACCGCTTCCGGGTGCGGGGCTACGACCAGAACTGGGTGGAGCAGGGCGGTGACGGCCAGCGCACGCTGTCGCGGCTGCCGACCGGCAGCTACGTCATTGAAGTGCAGGCAGCCACCGCCAGTGGCGCATGGACGCCTTCGCAGCATCTGCAGGTGAAGGTGCTGCCGCCCTGGTGGCGCAGCGGCATGGCGATCTTCGGCTACATCCTGATCGGCTCGCTGCTGCTGCTCACCCTGGTGTGGTCGATCCGTGCGCGCCTGCGCCGCCGCCAGCAATGGCAGTTGACCGTGCACAAGCAGGAACTGGCCGAACAGGCCTCGCAGGCCAAGAGCCGGTTCCTGGCCACGCTGGGCCATGAGGTGCGTACGCCGATGACCGGCGTGCTTGGCATGAGCGAGCTGCTGCTGGCCACGCCGCTGGACCCCGTGCAGCGCAGCTATGCCGGGTCGATCCAGCAGGCCGGCAGCCATCTGCTGCGCCTGGTGAACGATGCGCTGGACCTCGCGCGCATCGAGGCCGGTCGATTGGAACTGGACCTGCACCCGTTCGACCTGGTGGGCCTGCTCGACCAGGTACAGGCACTGATGCAGCCGATGGCGACGCAGCGCAAGCTGGATTTCCAGCGTGGCGAAGACCCGCCGGGACCGATCAGTGTCAGCGGCGACGAAATGCGGGTGCGGCAGATCCTGCTCAATCTGCTGGGCAATGCGATCAAGTTCACCGAACGCGGGCATGTCGGCCTGGCCGTGTGCCTGGAGGAGAACGGCGGTGGCCTTTGCTTCGAGGTGCACGACAGTGGCCCGGGCATCAATGCCGAGCAGCAGGATCGCCTGTTCCACCGCTTCGAACAGGCTGATGGCCCGCGTACGGCATCGCGCTACGGCGGCAGCGGGCTGGGCCTGGCGATCTGCCAGGAGCTGGCCGTGGCGATGGGCGGGCGCATCGAAGTGGACAGCCAACCGGGCAAGGGCGCGCGCTTCCGGGTACGGTTGCCGCTGCCCTGGACCCGGCAGGCCGCCGTCGCAGCGGGCGACGTTCCGGCGCAGCCGGTCCTGCCGCCGCTGCGCATCCTGCTGGTCGAGGACGATGTCACCGTGGCCGAGGTCATCGCAGGTCTGTTGCGCAGCCGCGGTCATGACGTGGTGCACGTTCTGCATGGTCTGGGCGCGCTGTCGGAGATCGCCACCGATGGCTTTGACGCGGGCCTGCTCGATCTCGATCTGCCGGCGCTGGACGGCACCGCCATCGCCCGCCAACTGCGTGCCCTGGGGTACGAGCTGCCATTGGTCGCGGTGACTGCGCGTTCCGATGCCTATGCCGAATCGCAGGTTCTGGCTGCGGGCTTCGATGGCTTCCTGCGCAAACCGGTCACCGGCGACATGCTGGTAGCCGCGATCGCCCAGGCCCGCGCAAAACGACAGATAGCAACGTGAAAGCGTCGGCGCCGGGCGTGAACGGCGCTACTTTCGGTTTACCATGCCGACGCCCGCAGCGCGGGAATCATCAGGGCAGCGTGAGGAGGCAATCGGTGGTGTATCTGCGGGCGGCGATGCTGCTGCTGGTCCTGCTGTGCTGCCTGTCACCCGCTGCCGCGCAGCCGGTGCCGCCAAGCCCGCGCCAGGTGACGGTGTTCGACGGCCTGCCGTCCAATACCGTCAATCGGATGGCCGAAGATCGCTACGGCTACCTGTGGATCGCCACCAACGATGGCCTGGCCCGCTACGACGGGCGCAACTACCGGATCTGGCGTTCGGAGGACGGCCTGCGCGACAACCGCATCTGGACGGTGCTGGTCGATGCGCGCAACCAGCTCTGGATCGGTACCGAGAATGCAGGCCTGGTGCGGATGTCGGCCGATCGCCGCCAACTGCATTTCTACGACCGCAGCAGCCAGCCGTTGATGGGCACCAACACGGTCTGGAGCCTGGCGACCACGCCGGACGGTTCGATCTGGTTCGGAACCCACGAGGGCGGGTTGTACCGCCTGGACAACCAGGACCGCCTGCAGCGTTTCCTGCCGGAAGCCAACAATCCGCGCAGCCTGCCGGCGACATCGGTTCCGTATCTGGCGACCCTGGCTGACGGCAGTCTGTGGGTTGGTACCAAGCACGGCGTTGCGCGCTGGACCGGCACCGATTTCGAACGCATCGGCACCGACGTCATCCCCAGCCTCCTGATCAATGGCCTGACCGCCGAGCCCGACGGCAGTCTGTGGATCAGCACGATGGCCGGAGCCATCGTGCGCCGCCCCGATGGTCGCTTCGAAGCGCCGCCGTGGAAGCTGCCCGAGGGTGAGCAGGTGCTGGGCATGATGCTGCGCGATGAACAGGCCGGGTACTGGCTGGACACCCGCACAGGCCTCGGCCGTGCAGTCGACGGCCAGTACCAGACCGTGCCGTTGTACAGCGCGGTGGCACGCGGCCCGGTACGACCAAACTGGACCGGCGCCTACGAGGACCGTGAAGGCGGCATCTGGTTGGCCAGCACCAACGCCGGGCTGTGGCATCTGCTGCCCCGCTGGTGGCAGTTCTCGGTGCTGTCGCGGCTGGAGGACGACCCCAGCTCGCTGCGCAACGCTTTCGTGCTGGGCACCAGCCCATCCAGCAATGGCGGCATCTGGACGGTAGGTAGCCATGGTGCGCTGGACCGCTTCGACCCGAACACCGGCAAGGTCGAGCAGCACCGCACCTGGGTGAACGGAATGCACTGGCTGACATCGGTGCGCGAGGACCGCCGCGGACAGGTCTGGATCGGCTCGAATGATGCCCTGCTGCGTTACGACCCGAAGCGGCGCGATCTGCGTCGCTGGGGCCGTGATGCCGGTGCCGATGCAACCATGGAAGGCGTCATCGAATCGATGACGACCTGTGATGGCGACAGCCTCTGGCTGATGCTGTCTTCGGGCCTGCAGCAGCGCGACCTCGATGGGCGCCTGCGTCGTCAGCTGAACAATGGCCAGCGTGGTCTGCAGCAGGGGCAGCTCAATCTTGATGTGGAATGCGGGCCGCAGGACCATGTGTGGCTGGCCAGCAGCCGCGGCCTGCTGCAGTGGCTGCCGGAAAGCGAGCGCTTCCAGCCGGTGCCGGGGGCTCCGGCGACCGCGATCCATGACTTGCACGTCGGGCGTGATGGCCAGGTCTGGCTGTCCGAAGATGGGCGCCTGTCGCGCTATCGCTGGAGCCAGGGGCGGCTGGAACGGCAGACCGTGGTCGGCGCCGAGCAGGGCTACCCGGCGATCTCGGCGTCCGGGCTGGTGGTCGATGCGCAGGGTGTGGCCTGGGCGACCAGCGCGCGCGGCCTGGTGCGGGTCGGTGCCGATGGCCAGAGCGTGCGCCTGTATGGCGTGCACGATGGCCTGCCCAGCCAGGAGTTCCGCGAGCACACGCTGGTGATGTCGGGGGACGGCCATCTGGTAGCCGGCACGCCGGCCGGCGTGGTGGTGTTCGACCCGGAACAGGTGCGGCCCTCGGTACGGCGCGCGCCGCTGGTGATCGAACGGGTCGAAGTCCGCCGCAACGAACAGGTGCTCGACCTGACCCATGACACACCGTTGCAGATCGCCGATGGCGACCGTGACCTGCGCATCGTTGCGCGGTTGCTGTCGTTCGCCGATTCGGCCTCCAACAGCTACCGTTACCGGCTGGCCGGCTATGACCCCGATTGGGTGGAAGTGGGGCCCGCTGGCGAGCGTCTTTTCTCGCGCCTGGCCCCGGGCAGCTATCGCCTGGAAGTCCAGGCGCGCTCGGCCGACCACGTCTGGTCGCGGGTGCAGAGCCTGGAGTTCCGCGTGCAGCCGCCGTGGTGGCGAAGTTTGTCCGGGTTGCTGGTACTGGCTTCCATCGCGCTGCTGCTGACCAGTTGGTTTGCCTGGCTGTACCGCCGCCGCCTGCAGCGTCGCCACGCCTATCAACTGGCATTGCACAAGCAGGAGCTGGCCGAGCAGGCGTCGGCGGCCAAGACCCGTTTCCTCGCCAATCTTGGCCACGAGATACGTACGCCGATGACGGGTGTGCTCGGTATGAGCGAACTGCTGTTGGCCTCGCCGCTGGATCCACAGCAGCGCGGTTATACGCAGTCGATCCGTCACGCTGGCGAACATCTGCTGCACTTGGTCAACGATGCGCTGGACCTGGCACGTATCGAGTCCGGGCGACTGGAGCTGCAGTCCAAGCCGTTCGCGCTGAGCTGCCTGCTGCAGGATCTGGCGGCGCTGATGGGGCCGCTGGCTGCACAGAAGGGCCTGCGCTTCACCCTCGACAACCAGCTGCCGCCTGGCCTGCAGGCCACTGGCGACTCGATGCGGGTGCGGCAGATCCTGCTCAACCTGCTCTCGAACGCGGTGAAGTTCACCAGCCGCGGCACCATCACCCTGCATGCGCGCAGCGACGCTGAGCTGCGCGCGCTGCATTTCGAAGTACGCGACACCGGTCCGGGCATCAGTCAGGAACAGCAGCAGCGTCTCTTCCGCCGCTTCGAGCAGGCCGACGGCGCCCGCACTGCCGCACAGTACGGCGGCAGCGGCCTGGGCCTGGCGATCTGCCGCGAACTGGCGCATGCGATGCAGGGACGGATCCAGGTGGAGAGTCAGCTCGGTCGCGGCACCTGCTTCGGTGTGACGTTGCCGTTGCCGATGGTGGTCGATGCCAATGCCGAAGCAGATGGCGAAACGCACCGCGAGGACGCAGCCAACATGCCGCCACTGAGGGTCCTGCTGGTGGAGGACGATGCGACCGTGGCCGACGTGGTGCGCGGGCTGCTGAGTGCGCGCGGGCACGAGGTGGTGCATGCGGGTCATGCGCTGGCCGCGCTGCGCGAGATCAGTGCCGGTGATTTCGACGTCGGCCTGCTGGATCTTGACCTGCCGGGCCTGAGCGGCTTCGAACTGGCCCAGCACCTGCGCAACCAGGGCTACATGCTGCCGCTGCTGGCAGTGACCGCGCGCACCGATCCGGACCTGCAGCAGCAGGTGGAAGCGGCCGGCATCGGTGGCTTCCTGCGCAAGCCGGTGACCGGTGAGCTGCTGGTGGAAGCGATCGCCCGGGTGATGGGCAGGTAGGGGTTCGGCAGGGCCTGCGGCCCTGCACCCGCTACACGCAACGGCAACAGCTGAAGCAACAGCCGAAGCAAAAGCTAGCTTCCTGTGGGATGGCGGGGTGGATCCGGTTGCGGGAGACGCCGTAAACCCGTCCATGGGGGCTTGGCCGCGGCATCCATGCCGCGGACACTCCCGCAACCGGACCCACTCCGCCTTCGACAGAATCCTGCGATCTGCGGTAGATCCACGCCATGCGTGGATGCGTTTCGATTTCAATTCGAAATATTCGATTTCGATGAGATTCATCCACGCATGGCGTGGATCTACCCGATTGCGGAAATCTGTCAGAGGTGGGGCGGTGTCGGAGTGCGGGGTGTCAGCCGCATGGATGCGGCTGCCAAGCCTACAAGGACGTACTTGCGGCGTCCCCGCACTCCGACACCGCCCCGCCACCCCACGGAATGCCAGCTGTTGCTGTTGCCCTGGCTTGAAGCCTCTGCAGGTGCAGGGCGCAGCCCTGCCGAACCCCCTTACTCCGCGACGTGCTCGACCTGCCGCGGTTCGGGCTTGGTATCAGGCAGCTGCCAGAAGATCATCGTCGAGGTCAGGGTGATCGCGCCCACGCACAGGAACGTGGCATGCAGCGCGGCGGTGGCGCTGTTGCTGTCCAGGTGATTGCCGAACGCGGCCAGCAGACTGCCGGCTGCAGCGGCACCGAAACCGGCGGCGAGCATCATCACCATCGACAGCAGGCTGTTGCCGGAACTGGCGAACTCGCGGTCCAGATCACGCAGCGTCACGGTGTTCATCACGGTGAACTGCAGCGAATTGACCGCACCGAAGAACGCCAGCTGCAGCAGGCGCCAGGCAAGGTGCTGGCCCGGTGTCATCAGGATGAAGCTGGCCATCGCCAGGCCCACCAGCACGGTGTTGACCATCAGCACGCGGCGGTAGCCGTAGCGCTCGACCAGCTTCACCGCCAGCTTCTTCGACACCATGCCGGCCGCCGCCACCGGTACCATCATCAGGCCGGCGTTCATCGGGCCCAGGCCCAGGCCGACCTGCAGCAGCAGCGGGATCAGCATCGGCATGGCGCTGCTGCCGATACGCGAGAACAGGTTGCCGAGGATGCCGATGCGGTAGCTGGGCACACGGAACAGGGCCAGCGAGAACAAGGGAGCGGTGGAGTTGGCCGCGTGCAGCCAGTAGCCCACCAGCGCAGCCAGGCCGGCCACGGTCATCAGCATCACCAGCGCATGTGGCGTACCGAGCCCGGAGATGCCGTCCAGCGCCAGTGACAGCACCACCATCGCGAAGGCCAGCATGATGTAGCCACGCAGGTCGAAACGGGTGCGATGGCTGGCGTAGTGGTCGGGCATGATCTTCATCGCGGCGATGAAACCGATCACGCCGATCGGCAGGTTGATCAGGAACACCCAGTGCCACGACGCGATCTCGACCAGCCAGCCGCCCAGCGTCGGGCCGATCAACGGGCCGACCAGCGCGGGGATGGCAATGAAGCTCATCGCGCGCAGGAAATCCTCGCGCGGCACCGAACGCATCACCGCCAGGCGACCGACCGGCAGCAGCATCGCACCGCCGATGCCCTGCAGCACGCGCGCACCAACCAGCTGGTGAAGGTGCTGAGCGAGCGCGCAGGCCAGCGAGCCGAGGGTGAACAGGATGATCGCCACCAGGAAGGTGCGGCGGGTGCCGTAGCGGTCGGCGATCCAGCCGGAGGCGGGGATGAAGGTAGCCACCGCCAGCGCATAGCTGAACACCACTGACTGCATCTGCAGCGGGCTTTCGCCCAGGCTGGCCGCCATCGCCGGCAAGGCCGTGTTGACGATGGTCGAGTCCAGCATCTGCATGAAAATCGCCAACGAAACCAGCCACAGCAGGGGGCGCTGGCGGTTGTAGGTCGATGGCGATGTGGACATGGGGTGCGGCCGGTGCAGCGTGGGGGAGGCCATGATCGCGCACTGCGGGTCACGGCGCGATCAACATCGCGCCGCAACCCCAAGCGCAGTGTTCAGCGCTGGCTGTGCGCGTGCACCGCGTCGACCAGCACCTGCACATGCGCCGGGTCCATGTCCGGCGACATGCCGTGGCCAAGATTGAACACATGGCCCTCGCGCGAACCACCGTTGCCGGCGGCATAGGTGTCGAGCACGCGTGCTGCGGCCGCGGCGATCGCATCCGGCGAGGCGTACAGCGTGGTCGGGTCGAGGTTGCCCTGCAGGGCAACGCGGCCACCGGTGCGGCGCATCGCTTCGTCCAGGTCCAGCGTCCAGTCCAGGCCCAGCGCATCGGCGCCGGTCTGCGACAGCGCTTCCAGGTGCAGGCCGGTGCCCTTGCCGAACAGGATCAGCGGCGTGCGCTCGCTGCCTTCGCCGCGCTCCAGGCCCTCGGCGATGCGCTGCAGGTAACGCAGCGAGAACTCGCGGTACATGGCCGGCGACAGCACGCCACCCCAGGTGTCGAACACCTGCAGCGCCTGCGCACCGGCCGCGCGCTGCGCGCCGAGGTAGGCAATCACCGCTTCAGTGGTGACCTCCAGCAGGCGGTGCAGGGCCTGCGGGTGGTTCAGTGCCATCGCCTTGATGCGCGCGAAATCCTTGCTGCCGCCGCCTTCCACCATGTAGCAGGCCAGTGTCCACGGGCTGCCGGAGAAGCCGATCAGCGGTACCTGGCCGTCCAGCTCGCGGCGGATCAGGCGCACCGCGTCCATCACATAGCCCAGGTCCTGTTCCATGTCCGGCACCGCCAGTTTGGCGATGGCCGCCTCATCACGTACGGGATGGCGGAACTTCGGGCCTTCGCCTTCGACGAAGTACAGCTCCAGGCCCATCGCATCGGGAATGGTGAGGATGTCCGAGAACAGGATGGCCGCGTCGAGCGGGAACCGGCGCAGCGGCTGCAGCGTGACCTCGCAGGCGATCTCCGGGGTCTTGGCCATGGCCAGGAAACTGCCGGCCTTGGCCCGGGTCGCGCGGTATTCCGGCAGATAGCGACCGGCCTGGCGCATCAGCCAGACGGGGGTGAAGTCCACCGGTTCGCGGCGCAGGGCGCGTAGCAGGCGATCATTGCGGAGAGGGCTGGTCACGATGGGCATTCCTTGGACGAAAGTTGGCAGCGGCGTCAGTCGCCGTGCGAAAGGATCTGGAAGCCACGATGCAGTTCGGCATCGCGGGCCTTCTCGAAAGCATGGCGAGCTTCGTCGGCCTGCAGGAACAGCTCGCGCCGCAGCTGCGAACGGCTGCCGACGCGACCGCTCTCGCGCAGCAGTTCCCAGCCGCCGAACAGATCCGGCTGCAGGCTCAGGCGCAGGAAGCGCGGTGCCTGCGCACCGGCGTCGGGATGTTGCAGGTAGACGTGCATGGCGCCGATTGTAGCGGGGCCAGGGTGACCCCGGCCGCAACGCGGTCGTGTCGGCCGCTGGCCGGCAGCCCCATGAAACCTCCCCGGTAGCGCCGGGCCATGCCCGGCGAACGCGGAGACGATCAGCCCGCGCCCAGCACCTTCAGCACCGCCGCTTCATCCACGTCCGGCACCACTTCAGCGCGGCCCATGCCACGCCACAGCACCAGGCGCAGGCGGCCGGCCACGTTCTTCTTGTCCAGCCGCATGCGGCCGAGCAGGGCCTGCGGGTCCAGCCCGGCCGGGATCGCCACCGGCAGGCCGAGGCGTTCCAGCAGCGCCTGCAGGCGCGCACGGTCGGCATCGTCGGCCAGACCCAGGTCGGTGGACAGCTTTGCCGCCAGCACCATGCCCACCGCCACCGCTTCGCCGTGGTTCAACGCATCGCGGCCCGGGGCCGAATAGCCCTGTTCGGTCTCGATGGCATGGCCGAAGGTGTGGCCGAGGTTGAGCAGGGCACGCTCGCCCTTCTCGAACGGATCGCGTTCGACGATGGCGGCCTTGTGCCGGCAGCTGCGCGCGATGGCTTCGGCCAGCACTGCATCCTCGCCGGCCAGCAGCGCATCGGCGTGCTGCTGCAGCCATTCGAAGAACACCGCGTCGCCGAGTGCACCGTATTTCACCACTTCGGCCAGGCCGGCGCGCAGCTCGCGCGGCGGCAGGGTGGCCAGCACGCGGGTATCGGCGATGACCGCGCGCGGCGGATGGAATGCGCCTACCAGGTTCTTGCCGGCTGGAATGTCGACCGCTGTCTTGCCACCGACCGACGAATCGACCATCGCCAGCAGGGTGGTCGGCAACTGCACGCAGTCCACGCCACGCATCCAGCAGGCCGCGGCAAAACCGGCGAGATCACCGACCACGCCACCGCCGAGGGCGAACACGCAGGCGTCGCGGGTGGCGCCGAGCGCGGCCAGCGCTTCGATCGCACGGCCGAATTCGGCCAGGGTCTTGGAGGCTTCGCCCGCGGCCAGCACATGCTCGCCGACGATCAGGTCGGGGCGTGCGGCCAACAGCGTCTGCTTCACGGCGTCCAGATAGCGTGGGGCCACTTCGCTGTCGCTGAGCAGCAGCACGTGGCGGCCGCGAACATGCGAGGCCAGCGCGGCGCCGTCGGCCTGGGCACCGGCGCCGATGGTGATGGAGTAGGGGCGGTCGCCGCCAACGGCGACCTGCAGCAGGGCGGGGGAAGTCATGCGGTCAGGTCCTGGCGCTGCCATTGCGTAGCCAGCTTGACCACCAGGTGGGCGGTCGCGTCGGCAGCGGTATACGGGTCGGTATCGAGGGTGAGGTCGGCCAGTTCGCGGTACAGCGGGTCGCGGTGTGCGGCCAGATCGTGCAGCACCTGCTCGCGGTCCGGGCGCTGCAGCAGCGGCCGGCCCTTGTCACGGGCCAGGCGTTCCAGCTGCGCGGCCACGCTGACCCGCAGGTAGACCACGAAGCCACGCTGGGCGATCAGTGCACGGTTTTCGGGATCCAGCACCGCGCCGCCACCGGTGGAGACCAACTGGCCGCGGCCTTCCAGCACGCGGGCCAGAGCCTCGCGTTCATGGCTGCGGAAGCCGGCTTCGCCGGAGTGCTCGAAGAGGGTCGGAATGCTGGCGCCGGCGGCATCGACGATGGCCTGGTCGACATCGACGAAGTCCAGCGTGAAGCGCTCGGCCAGGCGGCGGCCGATGCAGGTTTTGCCGGCGCCCATCGGGCCGATCAGGATCAGGTTCGGAGCAGGATTCATGCTCTCTGATGCTAACACCTCCGTGCCCCGGCCTTTACGTTCTTCACGTCAGGGTAGGCGTTCCTGCGGGGTCTCCCGCGCCAGTCGGAGTACAGGCCATGACGGTCGCCAAGGTCATCGAAATCACCGCCTCCTCGCCCCAAAGCGTGGAAGACGCCGTGCGCAGCGGGCTGAAGAAGGTCTCCGAGACGGTCAAGGGCATCCAGGGCGCCTGGGTGAACGAGACCAAGGTAGTCACCAATGGCAGTGGCGAGATCACCGAATGGCGGGTCAACCTGCGGGTGACCTTCCTGGTGGAATAGGCGCGCTCAGCGCACGTCCTGTACCTGTCGCTGGCCGTCCAGCACCACCATGTGGTCGGCCAGGGCGGGCAGGGCGCGCAGTGCCTGCCGGCTGACCCGCTCGTAGTACTGCACGAAGCGCTCCAGCTGTGGCCGGCTCATGCCGTGCCGGCCCGGCTGCGCGGCCTGCAGGTTCTGCTCCTGCTGCCAGCGCCAGCGTGGTACCACCGAGAAATCCGGCGGCTGCAGGAACCACAGGCGGTCGCAGCGCTGCCACAACGCCGGGTAGTCGCGGGCCAGCGCCTGGTTGCACCAGCGACGCCAGCGGCCATCGGTGTCGGCCTCGCGTTCCAGCGCGTTCAACGGGCTGTCCAGTTCGTTGTCATCCTGCGCCGGTGTGCCGAGGAACCAGCCTTCGAACACCAGCAGGTCCAATGGCTGCTGCAGCTGCGGCCACTGAGCCTCAGGCAGGCGCTCGTCGGCCAGCTTGTCGAATCGTGGCATCGCGAAGGGCTGGCGTGCGGCCACCGCGTCCAGCACGCCGTGGGCCAGCGGCAGGTCGTGGGTGCCGGGCGGGCCGCGGGTGATCAGCAGCGGATGCACTTGGCGGGCCAGTCGCTGGCGCTGCGCACGGGTGAGGTAGACGTCATCGATCGACAGCGTGGCCGCGTTCAGGCCGCGTGACTGGGCGCGCGCCACCACCTGCGCAGCCAGCGTCGATTTGCCGCTCCCCTGCAGGCCGCTGATCGCCAATACTGGAACTGCTGCACCGCTGCCCAGCGCATCGTCCAGCGCCTGTTCGGCCAATGTTGCGGGGAATCCTTTCACCTGGGGCATATACGCAGCAGCGGCCATGCAGCCACAATAGCCCAATCCGTGTGAGAAGAACGCAATCATGAGCGACCTGTACGCCGAAGCCCTGTCCACGTTTGCCGGCCTGTTCGACGAGGCCAAACAGAGCCGCGAGGTCGAGCCGAATGCGATGACCGTGGCCACCGCCGATACACAGGGCCGTCCCTCGGCGCGTACCGTGCTGCTGAAGGCCTTCGACGAGCGCGGCTTCGTCTTCTACACCCACCTGGACAGCCACAAGGGCCAGGAACTGCAGGCCAATCCACAGGCCGCACTGCTGTTCCTGTGGCGCAGCCTGCGCGAGGCTGGCATCCAGGTGCGCATCGAAGGCCGTGTCGAACAGGTGGCAGACGCCGAGGCCGATGCCTATTTCGCCAGCCGCCCGCGCATGAGCCAGATCGGCGCGTGGGCCTCGCAGCAGTCGAAGACGCTGGCAACCCGCGAGGAATTCGACGCCCGCGTGGCCGAAATCGAAGCCCGCTTCGAGGGCAAGGACGTACCGCGCCCGGACGGCTGGAGCGGCCTGCGCGTGGTACCTGACCGCATGGAGTTCTGGTACGGCGCGCAATTCCGCCTGCATGAGCGCTGGTGCTATGAAGCCGGTGCCGAAGGGCGCTGGAGCAAGCGGCTGCTGTATCCGTAAGGTTGCCCGATGCAACGCCTGCCGCTGTACCGCGTGGTGGTGTTCGTGCCGTCGGCAGCACTGGATGCGGTGAAGCAGGGCATCCTGGCCGTGGACGCACTGTCGGCCGGTGACTACGAGCACGGGATGTGGTGGTCGGCGCCGGGGTTCGAGCAGTTCCGCCCGCGCGTGGGTGCGTCGCCCGTGCAGGGTGAGGCGGGTCGCACTGAGGTGGTCGACAGCGTGCGCCTGGAATTCTGCCTGCCTCGGAATGCGCAGCGGCTGCAGCGCATCTTCGAACAGGGCATCGTGCCGCATCACCCGTGGCAGGTGCCGGTGGTGCAGGTGGAGGAAATCGAGCTGCTGCTGGCCGACGGGCGGCTGTTGTAGAGCCGAGCCATGCTCGGCTGCTTTTGCTCTGGCGCGTAAAGCAGTCGAGCATGGCTCGACTCTACAAGAGCGGATTGTCGCATTCGGACCCATGCGCTTCATCTGCGGGCAGGCAACCAACCGGCACACTCCAACGAATGCCCTCGATTTCCGGAGTCGCCATGCCCTCCTGGCGTTGCCTGTTTGCCGTGCCTCCACCGCGCCGCGGCGTGGAAGCCTTCCTGCTGCTGCTTGCCCGCATCGTCGCCGGCGTGATGTTCTGTGTGTCCGGCTGGAACAAGGTGTTCACCGATGCGGGACGCGAGCGCATGGTGCATACGCTGGTCGATGCGGGCATTCCGTTCCCGGTGTTCAGTGCGCCGGTGCTCGGTGTGATCGAATGGGTCGCCGGCGGCCTGCTGGTGCTGGGCCTGTTGAGTCGCCCCTCGGCGCTGCTGCTGGCGGGCATCTGTGCGGTGGCCGCAATGACCGATGGCATCGCGCGCATTCCTGCGGGATTGAGCGTGCCCGATTGGCTGAGCTGGTTCTTCTACCTGAGCGAAGTGCCGCTTGGGGTGCTGCTGCTATGGGTTGCCGCGATAGGGAGCGGTCGGTTCGCCATCGAGGCGCGTTGGGCGCGCTGACGGCACGCACTCTGTAGAGCCGAGCCCATGCTCGGCTGCTTTTTGTAGTCGAGCATGGCTCGACTCTACAGAAGGCATGCAAGCTCGATGCTACAAATTCTCCGCGCGCAGCCAGCGCCATAGCGTGGTGCGTGATACGCCCAGTGTCTGCGCCATGCCTTCGCGGTCATTGCGGTGTTCCTGCAGCAGTGCTTCCAGCTGCGCGCGCGGCGGACGCTTGCCGTTGCTTTCCAGCGGCAGCGCGGCGGCAGCTTCATTCACAAGCTCCGGCGCCAACTGCAGCAGTCGCGCAGCATCCATCAGGCCTTCACCCGGCTGCCAGTGGATGCGCAGGCGATCCACCAGATTACGCAGCTCACGCACGTTGCCAGGCCAACTAGCGGCAGTCAGCACCGCCAGCGCATCCTCATCCAGTGGCGCATCGATGCCACGCAGCTGGCGGAAGAAGTGCTGCGCCAGCAGTGGGATGTCACTGCGCCGTGCACGCAGCGAGGGCAGGGCGATGCGCAGCGCGGCCAGGCGGTAATACAGGTCGCGCCGGAAGCTGCCGGCTGCCGCGCGCTGCTCCAGCGACTGCAGGGTCGCGGCCACCACGCGCAGGTCCACCGGGGTCGGTTCGGTGGCACCCACGCGCAGCACTTCGCGCTCTTCCAGCACGCGCAGCAGGCGGGTCTGCAGCGGCAGCGGCAGTTCGCCGATTTCGTCCAGGAACAGGGTGCCGCCATCTGCTGCCTCGACCAGGCCGACACGGCCGCCACGGCGCGCGCCGGTGAAGGCGCCATCGCTGTAGCCGAACAGCTCCGCTTCCAGCAGCGATTCACTGATCGCGCCGCAGTTCAGCGCCACGAAGCGTCCGCGACGACCACTGGCGGCGTGCAGCTGGCGCGCCACCAGTTCCTTGCCGGTGCCGGTTTCGCCGCTGACCAGCACGGTGCTGTCATGTGGGGCGTAGAGCGCGATCTGCGCGCGCACCTGCGCCATCGCGTCGCTGTCGCCGAGCAGTTCATGCGCGTCGGCACGCGCTGCCGGGCGCCGGCGTGGGGCAGGTCGGTTGCTGCTGGAACGGGCCAGGGTCTGGGTCAATTCCAGCGCATGTTCGAACGCCTGCCGCACCGAGTCAGCCGAATACAGCAGCACCCCGGGCAGGCCGGCCTGCTCGGCATGGTCGATGGCCATGCCGGTGCCGACGATCACTTCGATACCGTTGGCGCGCAGGTCGGCGATGCAGTCGCGAGCGTCCTCGCGGGTGACGAAGCGGCGATGCTCGATGTCCAGTCCGAAGCTCTGCTGGAAGTTGCTGAACACCGGCACGTCGCTGGCGTGGGTGACCAGGCCGATGCGGCTGGCGATGCGGCGGGCACGGGCCAGCGCTTCCATCAGGTCGAAGCCGTTAGCCTGGATCGGCACCAGCGGCAGCTCCAGCCGGCCGCGCAGCCAGGCCGCGTTGGAGCCACCGGCGATCACCACGTCGCAATGCTCGCGGCGCAGGCGCTGGCCGATCACATCCACCGCTTCCTCGAAGCCGAGATTGATCTGTTCGATGCGCGCGCGGCGGTCGAACTCGGGAATGACGTCGCCGAGCAGGCCGGTCAGCCGCGAGACGCTCACCGTCCAGATTACCGGTCGGCCGGGGTCGGCATCGGCATGGCGCAGGGGTGAGCGGGGCAGATACATGGCGGCGGGTCCGGGCGGGGTGTTTCATGATACATCTGTTTCAATGTTTCATTTGTTTCGCTGCTGCATGCCGGTCATCCCCGTGAAATCAACTGCTTGCAGCTTGGCATGGTGCTTGCGCCTACCCATCCGTTCTTCAACCTGGATTGCCGCATGACTGCTTCCGCCCCTTTCTCCGCCGGTGCCCGTTTCCGTGAGGCGCTGGCTGCCGAATCGCCGCTGCAGGTGATCGGCGCGATCAACGCCAACCACGCCCTGCTGGCCAAGCGCGCCGGCTTCCGTGCCATCTACCTGTCCGGCGGCGGTGTTGCCGCGGGCTCGCTGGGCCTGCCGGACCTGGGCATCAACACCCTGGAAGACGTGCTGATCGACGTGCGCCGCATCACCGATGTCTGCGACCTGCCGCTGATGGTCGACATCGACACCGGCTTCGGCCCGAGTGCGTTCAACATCGCGCGCACCGTGAAGTCGCTGATCAAGGCCGGCGCGGCGGCCTGCCACATCGAGGACCAGGTTGGCGCCAAGCGCTGCGGTCACCGTCCGGGTAAGGAAATCGTTTCGCAGGGTGAAATGGTCGACCGCGTGAAGGCTGCCGCCGATGCCAAGACCGATCCGGACTTCTTCCTGATCGCGCGTACCGATGCCATCCAGGTGGACGGTGTGGACAAGGCCATCGAGCGCGCCATTGCCTGTGTCGAGGCCGGTGCCGATGGCATCTTCGCCGAGGCCGCCTACGATCTGGACACCTACCGCCGCTTCGTCGACGCGGTGAAGGTGCCGGTGCTGGCCAATATCACCGAGTTCGGTGCCACCCCGCTGTTCAGCCGCGATGAACTGGCTTCGGCCGGCGTTGCCATCCAGCTGTTCCCGCTGTCGGCGTTCCGTGCCGCCAACAAGGCCGCCGAGAACGTCTACCAGGCGGTGCGCCGTGATGGCCACCAGCGCAATGTGGTGGAGACCATGCAGACCCGCGAGGAACTCTACGACCGCATCGGCTACCACGCGTTCGAGCAGCAGCTCGATGCACTGTTCGCCGCCAAGAAATAAGCAGTACCCTGCACCATCAAGTTTTCGGAGGGAAACATGAACGATACGACCGCAACCCCGACCTTCAAGCCGAAGAAGTCCGTCGCCCTGTCCGGCACCGCTGCCGGCAACACCGCGCTGTGCAGCGTGGGCCGTAGTGGCAACGACCTGCACTACCGTGGCTACGACATCCTGGACCTGGCCAACACCAGCGAGTTCGAGGAAATCGCCTACCTGCTGGTGCACGGCAAGCTGCCGACCCGCGCCGAGCTGGTTTCGTACAAGGCCAAGCTGAAGTCGCTGCGTGGCATCCCGGCCGCGGTGAAGGCGGCGCTGGAAGAACTGCCGCCGTCGGCGCACCCGATGGACGTGATGCGCACTGGCGTGTCCGTGCTCGGCTGCGTGGCGCCGGAGAAGGATGACCACAACCATCCGGGCGCGCGCGACATCGCCGACAAGCTGATGGCCTGCCTCGGCTCGATGCTGCTGTACTGGTACCACTGGAGCCACAACGGCCGCGCCATCGACGTGGAAACCGACGATGACTCGATCGGTGGCCACTTCCTGCACCTGCTGCACGGCGAGAAGCCGCAGGAGTCGTGGGTGAAGGCGATGCACACCTCGCTGATCCTGTACGCGGAACACGAGTTCAACGCCTCGACCTTCACCTGCCGCGTCATCGCCGGTACCGGCAGCGACATGTACAGCGCGATCTGCGGTGGCATCGGCGCGCTGCGCGGCCCGAAGCACGGCGGTGCCAACGAAGTGGCATTCGAAGTGCAGAAGCGTTACGACACCCCGGATGAGGCCGAGGAAGACATCAAGGCCCGCGTCGAGCGCAAGGAAGTGGTGATTGGTTTCGGCCACCCGGTCTACACCGTTTCCGATCCGCGCAACAAGGTGATCAAGGACGTGGCCCGCGAGCTGTCCGAAGAACAGTCCAGCATGAAGATGTACGACATCGCCGAGCGCCTGGAATCGGTGATGTGGGACATCAAGAAGATGTTCCCGAACCTGGACTGGTTCAGCGCCGTCAGCTACCACATGATGGGCGTGCCGACCGCGATGTTCACCCCGCTGTTCGTGATCGCCCGCACCGCCGGCTGGAGCGCGCACATCGTCGAGCAGCGCATCGACGGCAAGATCATCCGCCCGAGCGCCAACTACATCGGTCCGGAAGACCGCGACTTCGTCGCCATCGACAAGCGCGTCTGATCCACCTGCTGTACCCATCCGGCCGGCCGCGTGCCGGCCGGATGCTTTCGCCGCCGCACCGCCGGCACCCGGCCCGCCTCAAGCACTCCGCCAGCCCATGAATACCGATTACCGCAAGAACCTCCCCGGCAGCGCGCTGGATTATTTCGACGCGCGTGCCGCTGTCGATGCGATCCAGCCCGGCGCCTACGCCACCCTGCCGTACACCTCGCGCGTGCTGGCCGAGAACCTGGTGCGCCGCTGCGATCCGGCCACGCTCAGCGATTCGCTGAAGCAGCTGATCGAGCGCCGTCGCGATCTGGATTTCCCGTGGTTCCCGGCCCGCGTTGTGTGCCACGACATCCTCGGCCAGACCGCGCTGGTTGATCTGGCGGGGTTGCGTGATGCGATCGCCGACAAGGGCGGTGACCCGGCCAAGGTCAATCCGGTGGTGCCGGTGCAGCTGATCGTCGATCACTCGCTGGCGGTGGAGTGCGGTGGTTTCGATCCGCAGGCGTTCGAGAAGAACCGCGCGATCGAAGATCGTCGCAATGAAGACCGTTTCCACTTCATCGACTGGACCAAGCTGGCCTTCGAGAACGTGGACGTGATTCCGCCAGGCAACGGCATCATGCACCAGATCAACCTGGAGAAGATGTCGCCGGTGGTCTACGTGCAGGACGGTGTTGCGTTCCCCGATACCTGCGTGGGCACCGACAGCCACACCCCGCACGTGGACGCGCTGGGCGTGATCGCGATCGGCGTTGGCGGCCTGGAAGCGGAGAACGTGATGCTCGGCCGCGCGTCGTGGATGCGCCTGCCTGATACCGTCGGCGTCGAACTGAGTGGCCGCCCGCAGCCGGGCATCACTGCCACCGACGTGGTGCTGGCCCTGACCGAGTTCCTGCGCAAGGAACGCGTGGTCGGTGCCTGGCTTGAATTCTTCGGCGAGGGTGCCGCGGCACTGACCATCGGCGACCGCGCCACCATCTCCAACATGTGCCCCGAGTACGGTGCCACCGCCGCGATGTTCTACATCGACGCACAGACCACCGATTACCTGCGCCTGACCGGCCGCGAGGAGTCGCAGGTAGCGCTGGTGGAAAACTACGCACGCACCACCGGCCTGTGGGCCGATGACCTGGCCACAGCGCAGTACGAGCGCGTGCTGCGCTTCGACCTGTCCAGCGTGGTGCGCAACATGGCTGGCCCGTCCAACCCGCACAAGCGCGTGGCCACCGCCGAGCTGGCCGAGCGCGGCATCGCCGACGAAGCCAAGCTGGAGGCCGGCAAGGCCGAGCAGGCGCAGGGCCTGATGCCCGATGGCGCGGTGATCATCGCTGCCATCACCAGCTGCACCAATACCTCCAACCCGCGCAACGTGATTGCCGCCGCACTGCTGGCGCGCAACGCCAACGCACGTGGCCTGCAGCGCAAGCCGTGGGTGAAGTCGTCGCTGGCACCGGGTTCGAAGGCCGTGCAGCTGTACCTGGAAGAGTCCGGCCTGCTGCCGGACCTGGAGCAGCTCGGCTTCGGCATCGTCGCCTTCGCCTGCACTACCTGCAACGGCATGAGCGGTGCGCTGGACCCGAAGATCCAGCAGGAAATCATCGACCGTGACCTGTACGCCACGGCTGTGCTGTCGGGCAACCGCAACTTCGATGGCCGCATCCATCCATACGCCAAGCAGGCCTTCCTGGCCTCGCCGCCACTGGTGATCGCCTACGCCATCGCCGGCACCGTCCGCTTCGATATCGAGAAGGACGTGCTGGGCGTGGATGTCGACGGCAATGAGGTGCGCCTGAAGGACATCTGGCCGAGCGACGCCGAGATCGACGCGGTAGTGAAGGCCTCGGTGAAGCCCGAGCAGTTCCGCAAGGTCTACAACCCGATGTTCAACGTGCGCGTGGAGAACGGTGCTCCGGTCAGCCCGCTGTACGACTGGCGCCCGCAGAGCACCTACATCCGCCGCCCGCCGTACTGGGAGGGCGCGCTGGCCGGTGAGCGCACGCTGGCAGGCATGCGCGCGCTGGCGGTGCTGCCGGACAACATCACCACCGACCACCTGTCGCCGTCCAATGCGATCCTGGCGTCCAGCGCCGCCGGCGAATACCTGGCGAAGATGGGCCTGCCCGAAGAGGACTTCAATTCCTACGCAACCCACCGCGGTGACCACCTGACCGCGCAGCGCGCAACGTTCGCCAATCCGAAGCTGTTCAACGAGATGGTGCGCAACGACGATGGCAGCGTGAAGCAGGGCTCGCTGGCGCGCGTGGAGCCGGAAGGCAAGGTCATGCGCATGTGGGAAGCGATCGAGACCTACATGGACCGCAAGCAGCCGCTGATCATCATCGCTGGCGCCGACTACGGCCAGGGCAGCTCGCGTGACTGGGCCGCCAAGGGCGTGCGCCTGGCCGGCGTGGAAGCGATCGTGGCCGAAGGCTTTGAGCGTATCCACCGCACCAACCTGATCGGCATGGGCGTGCTGCCGCTGGAGTTCAAGCCGGGCACCACCCGCCTGACCCTGGGCATCGACGGCACCGAGACCTTCGACGTGGTCGGCGAGCGCACCCCGCGTGCCGAGCTGACCCTGGTCATCCACCGCCGCGACGGCCAGGACGTGATCGTGCCGGTCACCTGCCGCCTGGACAGCGACGAGGAAGTGGCGATCTACGAAGCCGGCGGCGTGCTGCAGCGCTTCGCCCAGGACTTCCTGGAAGGCGCCAAGGTGGCGTGATGCCGGATTGAATGCCTGCCCCCGGAGGCCGGGGGCGGGCTTGTCCGACACCAGGGCAGGGCGCACACTGACTTGGCAAAAACTGCCAAAGGAGAGTTTCATGGCCACCATGAACATTTCGCTGACCGATCCGCTCAAGCAGTTCGTGGACGAGGAAGTGCGCGAAGGCGGCTACTCCAGCACATCGGACTATGTGCGTGACCTGATCCGCCAGCGCCAGCGCAGCAAGGCTGAAGAGCGGCTCAAGCAGCTGATTGCCGAGGGGCTGGCGTCGGGGCCTGCCGTTCCGGTGACTGCGGCCACATTCGAGCGGATGCGTCGCGAACTGACCGAAAGGATGGAGCGTGAAGGCGATTGAATGGAGGCCCCGGGCCGAGACAGACGCAGCCGACGCCGCGCTGTGGTACGCACGACAGGGAGGGCTGGCACTGGGCCAGCGCTTTCTTGCCGAGCTGGAGGCCACGCTTCAACGTATTGCGATGTTCCCTGCGTCAGGTTCCGTCCGCCATGCCGACCTCGCCGCACAGTTGCCGGCACTCTTGCGCTTCATGCAGGTTCCGGGCTTTGAACGCTATCTCGTCTACTACCTCGATCTGCCGGACCGCGTGGACGTCATGCGAGTGTGGTGCGTTGATCGTGGCCTTGACGCACTGATGCAAGACATTTCCTGAAATCCAAACGCTTGGATCCGACGATGAATTTTCTTCCGCAACTCCGTATTCCCGCCACCTACATGCGCGGCGGCACCAGCAAGGGCGTGTTCTTCCGCCTGCAGGACCTGCCCGAGGCCGCGCAGGTGCCCGGCGCCACGCGCGATGCGCTGCTGATGCGCGTGATCGGTTCGCCCGATCCGTATGGCAAGCAGACTGACGGCATGGGCGGTGCAACGTCCAGCACCAGCAAGTGCGTGATCATCTCCAGCTCTTCTGTGCCTGACCACGATGTGGACTACCTGTATGGCCAGGTGTCGATCGACACAGCCTTCGTCGACTGGAGCGGCAACTGCGGCAATCTCAGCACTGCGGTGGGTCCGTTCGCAATCGCCAACGGTCTGATCGATCCGGCCCGGGTACCGCGTGACGGCCTGTGCACCGTACGCATCTGGCAGGCCAACATCGGCAAGACCATCATCGCCCACGTGCCGATGCGCGATGGCGAAGTGCAGGAGATCGGCGATTTCGAGCTGGACGGCGTGACCTTCCCGGCGGCCGAGATCCAGCTGGAATTCATCGATCCGTCCGATGACGGCGATGCGGGTGCGATGTTCCCGACCGGCAATCTGGTCGATACCCTGGAAGTGCCCGGCGTGGGCAGCTTCGAGGTGACCATGATCACCGCTGGCATCCCGACGATCTTCCTCAACGCTGCCGATCTGGGCTACAGCGGCACCGAGCTGCAGCCGGCGATCAACGAAGACAAGGCCGCGCTGCAGAAATTCGAGACCATCCGCGCCTACGGCGCCTTGCGCATGGGTCTGATCAAGAACCTGGAAGACGCGGCGACCCGCCAGCACACGCCTAAGGTGGCGTTCGTTGCACCGGCGCAGGACTATGTGTCATCCAGCGGCAAGGCCATTCCGGCCTCGGCCATCGACCTGCATGCGCGCGCATTGTCGATGGGCAAGCTGCACCACGCGATGATGGGTACCGCCGCCGTGGCGATCGGCACCGCAGCAGCGATCCCGGGCACCCTGGTCAATCGGGCGGCCGGTGGTGGTGAACGCGAGGCAGTGACCTTCGGTCATCCTTCCGGCACGCTGCGCGTGGGCGCGCAGGCCGGCCTCGTTGACGGCCAGTGGACGGTGACCAAGGCGATCATGAGCCGCAGCGCCCGCGTGCTGATGGAAGGCAAGGTGCGGGTGCCGGCCGAGTAACCGGCAGGTCGGCGCTGGCATCACACGCTTCGGTAGATGCCAACCTTGGTTGGCATGGCATTGGCGCCGCCCGGGCGATGTCCAGCGCCAACCAAGGTTGGCGACTACCGGGATGCGCGGCCTGACCTGCCTTTCTGAAGAGGAGATCGACGATGTCCTACAACCACACCCCATCCAACGAGCGTGCAGCGTGGGATGCGCTGCTGGTAGACATCGTCGACTACGTGCGCGATGCACGCATCGACTCACCGCTGGCGTTCCAGACCGCGCACCACTGCCTGCTCGACACGCTGGGCTGTGGCCTGGAGGCGCTGTCCTTCCCGGCCTGCAGCAAGCTGCTCGGTCCACTGGTGCCGGGCATCAGCGTGGTCAACGGCGCACGCGTGCCGGGTACGCACTACGTGCTGGACCCGGTGCAGGCGGCCTTCAACCTGGGCGCGATGGTGCGCTGGCTGGATTTCAACGACACCTGGCTGGCGGCCGAATGGGGCCATCCGTCGGACAACCTGGGCGGCATCCTTGCCGTCTGCGATTGGCTGGGTCGCAACGCGCAGGCCCTGCGCCGCCCGCCGCCGACCCTGCATGACGTGCTGCTGGCGATGATCAAGGCACACGAGATCCAGGGCGTGCTGGCCCTGCAGAATTCCTTCAACCGGGTCGGGCTGGACCACGTGGTGCTGGTCAAGGTGGCCACCACCGCGGTGGTCGCGCAGTTGCTCGGTCTGGATCGCGAACGCATGCTCAACGCGCTGTCGCTGGCCTGGGTCGATGGCCAGGCGCTGCGCACTTACCGGCATGCGCCCAACACCGGCTCGCGCAAGAGCTGGGCGGCCGGCGACGCCACCAGCCGTGGTGTACGCCTGGCGCTGATGGCGGCCAGCGGCGAGATGGGCTATCCCAGCGTGCTGAGCGCGCCGACCTGGGGCTTCGAGGCGGTGTCCATGCATGGCCAGAGGCTGACGTTGGGGCGACCGCTGGGCAGCTACGTGATGGAGAACGTGCTGTTCAAGATCAGCTACCCGGCCGAGTTCCACGGCCAGACCGCGGTGGAGGCAGCGATCGCGCTGCACCAGCAGCTGCGCGCGATGGGGCGGCGGGTCGAGGACATCGCGCACATCGCGATCCGCACCCAGGAAGCCTGCATCCGCATCATCGACAAGCAGGGGCCGCTGCACAACCCGGCCGACCGCGACCACTGCGTGCAGTACATGGTCGCCATCGCGCTGCTGCATGGGCGGCTGGTGGCCGAGGACTATGAGGACGACGTAGCCGCCGATCCGCGTATCGATGCGCTACGCGCGAAGATGACCTGCCATGAAGACCCGCAACTCAGCGCCGATTATCTGGACCCGAACAAGCGCAGCATCGCCAACGGCCTGAGCGTACGCTTCGCTGATGGCACCGAGCTGCCGGAGGTGTTGGTGGAATACCCGCTCGGCCACGCTCGACGCCGCGAGGAAGGCATTCCACTGCTGATGGACAAGTTCCGGCGGCACCTGGCCCACCGCTTCCCGACCGCCCAGCAGCAGCGCATCCTTGCCGCATCGCTGGACCCGGTGGCGCTGGCGGCGATGCCGGTGACCGACTACGTGGACCTGTACCTGCCGGGGTAGGGGCGCTCTGGCAGATGCCAACCTTGGTTGGCACGGGCCCAACGCCCACCAAGGTTGGCGACTACCGGGACCCCCGGGCCTGGTCCGGCGCTACCGTTCCGATGCATTCCTGCCGAATTCGCGTCAACACCTTGACGCGGCCTGCCTATAATGGCCGCCTCGATCAAGGAGTGACGACATGAGCGGTCCGGCACGGCGGAAGCGGTGGGGATGGGCGGCGGCGATACTGGCAGGAGGCCTGTTGCTGGGCCTGGCCGGCTGCCGCAACGACAGCGGGCAGCTGCCCAAGGCCAGTGGTGAAGCCATCACCACCAAGGCCGAGCAGGTGAAGGAGTTCACCCTGCTGCGTGCCTACCCGGACCAGAAGAATGACGGCCTGTCGCTGGCGCTGGAGTTCTCGCGCCCACTGGTCGGCACCCAGGATTTCGACAAGCTGGTGCGCTTCGAAGAGAAGGTCGGCACCGACGACAGCAGCTGGACGCTGTCCGATGACGGCCTGACCCTGCGTTACCCGTTCGTCGAGGCCGGCAAGGAGTTCAGCCTGGTGGTCTCGCCGGACCTGCTGGCCGCCGACGGCAGCCGCCTGGGCAAGGAACTGAAGCAGAAGGTGTTCAGCGGCGAGCTGAAGCCGGTGGTGGGCTTCGCCTCGCAGGGCAGCGTGCTGCCGGCCAAGGACAGCCGCGGCCTGCCGGTGGTGTCGGTGAACGTGCCCGAGGTCGACGTCGAGTTCCTGCGCGTGCGCGAGAAGGACCTGCCGACCTTCTTCAGCCAGTACCAGCGCGGTGGCCGCCGCGGCAGCTGGGAGTTGAGCAGCGACTACGAGCGCAGCCCGATCAACAAGCTGGCCGAGCCGGTCTACGTCAACCGCTTCATTCTTGGCGGCAAGAAGAACGAGCGGGTGCTGACCTACCTGCCGACCCAGGACATCAAGGAGCTGCAGGAGCCGGGCCTGTACTTCGCCCTGCTCAAGCGCACCGGCGACTACGAAGGCGAGTTCGATACCGCGTTCTTCTCGGTCAGCGACATCGGCCTGCATACCCGCGCCTACAAGGACAAGCTGTTCGTGCACACCGCCGGCCTCAAGGACGGTGCGCCGCTGAAGAGCATCGATCTGCGCGTGCTCGACGCCAAGGGTGAGGTGGTGCTGAAGGGCAGCACCGACGGCAATGGCAATGCGCTGCTGAACTACACCCTGGATGCCACCCACGTGCTGGTTGCCAGCACGGGCAAGGACACCAGCTTCCTGCCGTTCAACCAGCCGGCGCTGGACCTGAGCGAATTTGCCGTGGCCGGTCGTGACAATGCCTGGTTCGACGTTTACGCCTGGTCCGGCCGTGACCTGTACCGCCCGGGCGAGACCGTGCGCCTGTCTGCGCTGCTGCGCGACAACGACGGCAAGCCAGTCAAGGCACAGCCGGTGTTCCTGCGCCTGAAGCAGCCCGACGGCAAGACCTTCCGCGAGACCCGCCTGCAGCCGGGCGAGCAGGGCTACATCAACTTCGAGCAGGTGATCCCCGCCGAGGCGCCGACCGGGCGCTGGCAGGTCGAGTTCCGCACCGATCCGGCCAGCAAGGAAGCGATCCAGGGCATGACCCTGCGCATCGAGGAGTTCCTGCCCGAGCGCATGAAGCTGGACCTGGACAGCGCGCAGAAGACGCTGAAGCCGGGCGAGGACCTGCGCCTGCAGGCCAATGGTGCCTACCTGTACGGTGCGCCGGCCGACGGCAACCGTTTCACTGCGCGCATGGCGGTGGCCGCCGAACAGCAGCCGGTCGAGGGCCTGCCGGGCTACTTCTTCGGTGACCCGACCCTGCAGCTGCCGCGCGAAGCCAAGGACGTGATCGACACCACGCTGCCGGGCAACGGCCAGCTGCGTGAGGACGTTGCGTTGCCGGAAGAGGCGGCCAAGGCCAAGGCACCGATCGCCGTGGTGCTGTCCGGCAGCCTGTATGAAACCGGTGGCCGCACGGTCACCCGTACCCTGAAGCGGGTGATGTGGCCGGCCAATGCGCTGGTCGGCGTGCGCCCGCTGTTCAACCCCGACGACGGCGCCGACTCCAACGGCAATGCGCGCTTCGAACTGATGCGTGTGGACGCCGCCGGCACGCCGCAGCCGGCCAAGGGCCTGAAGATCACCCTGGTGCGCGAGCTGCGCGACTACCACTGGACCTTCAACGACAACCGCTGGGACTACGACTACACCCGCCGCTTCGAGAACAAGGAAACCCGCACCGTCGATGCCGGCAGCAGTGCGGTCGCCTTCGATTTCCCGGTGGAGTGGGGCGAGTACCGGGTGGACGTGTTCGATCCGTCCACCGGTCTGACCAGCCGTTATCCGTTCCGCGCCGGCTGGAGCTGGGGCGATGACAACCGTGGCCTGGATGCACGGCCGGACAAGGTCAAGCTGGGCCTGGACAAGACCGGCTACAAGGCCGGCGACACGCTTGAGGTGACGGTGACCCCGCCGCATGCCGGCAAGGGCATCCTGATGGTCGAAACCGACCGCATGCTGTACGTGCAGGACATCGAGGCCAAGCCGGGTTCGACCTTCAAGATTCCGGTCACCGCCGACTGGGAGCGCCACGACGTCTACATCACCGCACTGGTGTTCCGTGGCGGCAGTGCGCCTAGCAAGATCACCCCGGCCCGTGCGGTGGGCGTGGTGCACGTGCCGATGGACCGCAAGGGCCGCACCGTGGCGGTCGGCCTGGCCGCGCCCAAGCAGATGCGCCCCGAGCAGGACCTGCCGGTGACGGTCAGCGCACCGCAGCTGGCCGGCAAGATGGCGCACGTCACCGTTTCGGCGGTGGACGTGGGCATCCTCAACATCACCCGCTTCCCGGTGCCCGATGCCGGTGCGCACTTCTTCGCCCAGCGTCGCCTCGGCATCGATGCCTACGACATCTACAGCCGGGTGATCGAGAGCTTTGACGGCGGTGCCGGCAAGCTGAAGTTCGGTGGCGACATGGCGCTGCAGGCGTTGCCGCAGGCCAAGCGCCCGACCGCGCGCGTGCAGACCGTGGACCTGTTCTCCGGCCCGGTGCAGCTCGATGCCAAGGGCATCGCCCGCATCCGCCTGAAGGTGCCGGACTTCAACGGTACCCTTCGGGTGTCGGCGCTGGTCTACAGCGATGACCAGTACGGCAAGCGCGATGTGGAAACCATCGTGCGCGCGCCGATCCTGGCCGAAGCCAGCATGCCGCGCGTGCTGGCCCCGGGCGACCGCAGCACGGTGACCCTGGACGTGCAGAACTTCACCGGCAAGCCCGGGCAGTTCAACGTGAAGGTGGAAACCGAAGGCCCGTTGAACCTGGGCGAGGGCAGCCGCAGCGTGCAGTTGAATGCCGATGCCAAGACCACGCTGAGCTTCCCCTTGTCGGCACGCGAAGGCCACAGCGTGGCCAAGGTGCGGGTGCGGGTGGATGGCAATGGATTCAAGGCCGATCGCCGCTACGACCTGCCGGTGCGTGCGGCGTGGCCGCAGGTGCTGCGTTCGCAGGTGCGCACGCTCGATCCGCTGGCCGCGGTCAGCCTCGACAACAGCCTGACCGATGGCCTGATGGCCGAGTCGGTGAATGCCCGCCTGCTGGTCAGCCCGTTGCCGCCGATTCCGTTCGCCAGTGCGCTGCAGGGTGCGTTGAACTACCCCTACGGGTGTGCCGAGCAGACCACCAGCAAGGGCTATGCCGCGCTGATCCTGGACCAGGCGACATCATCGATGCTCGGTGCCGACGGCCTGGATGCCAAGACCCGCCGCGAGCGCATGGAAGGTGCGTTCGGCCGCCTGGCGTCGATGCAGGTGGCCAACGGCAACTTCTCGATGTGGGGTGACGACGGCTACGTGAACCCGTGGCTGACGCCTTACATCACCGAGTTCCTGCTCGATGCCAAGGACGCCGGCTTCGCGGTGCCCGACAACGTGCTGCAGAAGGCACTGAACCGGCTCAGCGAAGATCTGCTGTCCGGCGGCAACCAGTTCTACGGCCAGGACGACCGCGAGAAGCTGAAGTTCGCCAATCAGGCGTATTCGGGGTACGTACTGGCCCGGGTCAACCGTGCGCCGCTGGGTACGCTGCGCACGCTGTACGACAACGAGCGCAGCAAGGCGGTCGGCGGCCTGTCGCTGGTCCATCTGGGCGTGGCGCTGTCGCTGCAGGGCGACGCCAAGCGCGGCCAGGCGGCGCTGGCTGCGGCCTTCGCCAAGTCCAGCAGCGAACGCCCGTCGTACTTCGGTGACTACGGCAGCGCCATCCGTGATGACGCGCTGATGATCGCGCTGACCCACGAAAACAAGCTGGCCAAGCCGGCCTGGGATGCACGTGCGGTTGATCTGGGCCGTGGCCTGGATGCGCGCCGTAATGCGGGCTGGATGTGGCTGAGCACGCAGGAACAGGTGGCGATTGCCCGCCTCGGCAAGGCGCTCGCCGCCAATCAGAAGGCGCTGGTGGCCGGTGAGCTGGTGATCGGCGGCAACACCGAAGCCATCGGCGAGCGCAAGCTGTTCGGCCGCAACTTCAGCGCCAGCGAGCTGGCCAGCGGTGTGCGCTTCACTCCGCAGGGGCAGCCGCCGATGTTCGCCAGCATCGACGTGGCCGGTATCCCGCGCAGCGCGCCGGCACCGGATAACAGCGTGCTGGGCGTCGAGCGCAGCTACTACGGCACCGATGGCAAGCCGTGGTCGCCGCGCCCGCTGAAGGAGGGCGAAGCACTGATCGTGCGCGTCACCGTCACCGCCGACACCACGATGCCGGACGCACTGCTGACCGACCTGCTGCCGGCGGGCCTGGAGATCGAGAACTTCAACCTGGGCGATGCCAAGCAGTGGGCCGACGTGGTGGTCGATGGCATCACCATCAGCGACCGCGGTGAAGCCGCCGACACCAAGCACGAGGAGTTCCGCGACGACCGTTATGTGGCCGCGCTGAAGCTCTCGCGTGGCAGCAAGGCCAACGTGTTCTATCTGGTGCGTGCGGTGACCCCGGGTACCTACTCGGTGCCGCCGCCGCTGGTGGAGGACATGTACCGGCCGCAGCTGCGCGGCGTCGGCCGCAGCAACCCGACCACGATCACGGTGGTACAGCCGTGACCGCGCGGACGGGCCGCGACGGCGCGGCCCGTCCCACTGGCAACCTGCGATGAAACGCACGATGAAGACCCGGCTGGCGGCCCTGCGCCGCCGGCTGCGGCCGCTGTGGCCGTGGCTGCGCTGGGGTACGGCGGGTCTGTTGGCACTGCTGCTGGTGCTGGATTTCGCCTTCCCGCCGCCGCTGCCGAAGCAGCGTGATACCAGCACCCTGGTGGTGGCTGCCGATGGCACACCGCTGCGTGCGTTCGCCGACGCCGAGGGCGTGTGGCGTTATCCGGCATCGATCGACAGCGTCTCGCCGCTGTACCTGCAGGCGCTGCTGACCTACGAAGACCGCTGGTTCTGGCGCCATCCGGGCATCAACCCGCTGGCGATCCTGCGTGCCAGCGGCCAGCTGCTGCGCGGCGGTCGCATCGTGTCCGGTGGCTCGACCCTGACCATGCAGGTCGCCCGCATCCTCGACCCGCATACGCGCACGCCCTGGGGAAAGCTCAAGCAGATGCTGCGCGCGGTGCAGCTGGAAGTGCATCTGAGCAAGCAGCAGATTCTGGCCCTGTATCTGGAGCGTGCGCCTTACGGCGGCACCATCGAGGGCGTGGAAGCGGCCAGCTGGGCCTACCTGGGCAAACCAGCGGCGCAGCTGTCGCATGCCGAGGCCGCGTTGCTGGCGGTGCTGCCGCAAGCGCCGAGCCGGCTGCGCCCGGACCGCCATCCGGAAGCGGCGCAGAAGGCGCGCGACAAGGTGCTGTCACGCATGGCCGAACTGGGTGCGTGGACACCGGAAGAAGTGGAAGACGCGCGCATCGAGAATGTGGTGGCGCGCTCGCTGCGGCCGCCACTGCATGCCGCATTGCTGGCGCAGCGGCTGCACTCGGCGCAGCCGGGCCAGGCACGCATCCAGAGCAGCATCGACATCGGACTGCAGCGCACGCTGGAAGAACGCGTGGCCAGCTATTTCTCGACGCTGCCCGAGCGCACCTCGGCGGCTCTGCTGGTGGTCGACAACCAGACCCTGCAGGCGCGTGCCTATGTCGGCACGCTGGCGTTCGGTGACCGCCAGCGGCTTGGCCACGTGGACATGGTGCAGGCCTGGCGTTCGCCGGGCTCCACGCTGAAGCCGTTCCTGTATGCGATGGCACTGGATGACGGCCTGATTCATTCGGAAAGCCTGCTGGTGGATGCGCCACAGAGTTTCGGCAGTTACCGCCCCGGCAACTTCGACATGGCCTTCAACGGACCGATCGGCGCTTCCAGTGCGTTGCGCCTGTCGCTCAACGTGCCCTCGGTGGATCTGCTGCAGCGGGTCGGGGCCGCGCGCTTCGCCGCGCGCCTGTCGCACTCCGGCATCCAGCTGCGCTTCCCGCCGGGCAGCACGCCCAACCTGTCACTGATCCTGGGCGGCACCGGGGCGCGGCTGGAAGACCTGGTCGGCGCGTTCGCCGCGCTCAACCGCAACGGCATCGCCGGCCGTGTGCGCTACACCGACGACGAGCCGATGATCGAGCGGCGCCTCGCTTCGCCTGGCGCAAGCTGGATCGTGCGCGAGATGCTGGAATCGAATCCGCGCCCGGGCTACAGCGTTGGTACGTTCGATGTCGGTGGCCGCCCGCGTGTGGCGTGGAAGACCGGCACCAGTTACGGGTATCGCGATGCGTGGGCGATCGGCAGTACCCGCCACTACACCGTGGGCGTATGGGTGGGGCGGCCAGATGGCACGCCGTTGCCCGGCCAGTATGGTGCAGTCACCGCACTGCCGCTGATGTTCGAAGTGGTGGACAGCCTGCCGCGCCAGCGTGGCGATTCGGCTGCCGCACCGATGCCGGCCAGTGTCAGCCAGGAAGACATCTGCTGGCCCACCGGCGAACGCGCCGAGGGCCTGCCGGCGGCGCTGTGCCAACGTCGGATGTCGGCCTATCTGCTGGACGGCGCGGCGCCGCCGACCTTCCCCGAGCGCGAGGCGCGGCGCTGGCAGCCGGGGCGGCAGCGTTACCTGGCCGACGCGCGGACCGGTCTGCGTGTATCCGCTGATTGCCATTTGCCGCATGAGGAAGTCGCGCGCGAGATCGCGCGCTGGCCGGCGTTGTTGTCCCCGTGGCTGCCCAAGGCCACGCGCGAGGCTTCGCAGCTGCCGGCGCTGTCGCCGGACTGCCGCGACGATGGGCGCGAAGCCAGTGTCGCGCTGCATGTGGACGGCCTCAATGATGGCGCCACGCTGGCCCGTGCGCCGAATTCGGAACATGGCGTGCGCCTGCAGCTGCGCGCGCTGGGCAGTGAGCAGGCAGTGGACTGGTTGCTGGATGGACGCTGGATCGCGCAGACCCATGGCGCGCAGTTGATGCAGCGCGAGTTCGCCGATCCTGGCGCACACACCCTGACCGCGCTGGCGGCAGATGGGGCATGGACGCAGGTGCGGTTCAACGTCCTGCGGTAGGTGCCGGCCTTGGTCGGCGCGCGGTCCAGCGTCAACGACACCGCCATGCTCTGGTAGGTGCCAACCTTGGTTGGCACGCGGCAAAGGCGCCCACCAAGGTGGGCATCTACCAGATCATTCCCCGATCCACCCATCCAGCAGGTCGGCAAACTCGTCGGCGTGTTCCTCTTCCTGCGCCAGGATCTCTTCGAGGATGCGCTTGGTGGTGGTATCGCGGTCGCCGATGAAGTTGATCATTTCGCGGTAGCTGTCGATGGCAATCCGTTCGGCCACCAGGTTCTCGCGGACCATGTCGCGCAGATCGCTGCCTTCCTTGTATTCGGCATGCGAGCGTGCGGTCAGCGTGTCGGGGTTGAGATCCGGCTCACCGCCGAGCTGCACGATACGCTCGGCCAGCTTGCCGGCATGCGCCTGTTCCTGCTGTGCATGCTCAAGGAATTCGGCCTTGACCGCGTCGGCCAGCATGCCCTTGGCCATGAAATAGTGCCGGTAGTAGCGCAGCACGCACACGTACTCGGTGGCCAGTGCGTCGTTGAGCAGCTTGATCACCACCTTGCGGTCGGCGCTGTAGCTGTCGGTGATAGCCCCGTCTTCGATGTTGCGCCGGGCGCGTTCGCGCAGGGTCTTGCGGTCACTGATGCCGGGAACCTTGGCGGCGGGCTTTGCGGCTTTGGCTGGCTTGCTGGACATGGCTGGCCGTTTCCTCTTGCGGTGGGGAATCAGGTAGGCAGGTGCTCCAGCACGTACTCGGCCGAAGACACCTCGAACTGGCCCGGCTGCTCGATCCAGGCCGCACGCACCACGCCATCGACCACGTACAGCGCGAAGCGGCGCGAGCGGATGCCCATGCCCGAGGCGCTGGCGTCGAGCTCCAGTCCGAGCGCGCGGGTCAGTTCGGCATTGCCGTCGGACAGCATCAGCAGGCCGTCGGGCACGCTCTGGTCGGCGGCCCAGGCCTTCATCACGAACGGGTCGTTGACGGCCATGCAGTAGACGTCGATGCCGCGCTGGCGGAACGCCTGGAACTTCTCGACGTAGCCGGGCAGGTGGCGCGCCGAGCAGGTCGGGGTGAATGCGCCGGGCACGGCGAACAGCACCACCTTGCGCGCATCGAACAGCGAATGCGTATCGAGTGTTTCGATGCCCTCGCGGATGCGCTTGAGGGTCACTTCCGGAATGCGGTCGCCGACATGGATGGTCATGGGGAACTCCTTGCTGGGGCAGGCTAGTGGGCCGGATGGGACAGGGGCGTCAAGACATTGGAAAACCCGTGTGCAGGCCCCATCTTCAGGCTTTGCGGCGGGGGCTTCCAGCCACAGCCTGGGGCATCGGCATGGCAGCCGCATTGCGCAGGATCAGTCGGCCTCACCGGGTCCGCACGAGGCGCGGCGTAGCATCGCCGGCGCGTAGAATGAACCCGGGGCGGCGCCACCGGCGCGGCCGAAGCAGATCGAGGTAGCTGGATGGAATTCAAGGATTACTACGCCACCCTGGGGGTGGAACCGAGCGCGGGCGAGGCGGAGATCAAGACCGCCTACCGCCGGCTGGCACGCAAGTACCACCCGGACGTCAGCAAGGAGGCCGGGGCCGAGGACAAGTTCAAGGCGGTCAACGAGGCCTACGAGGCGCTGCGTGACCCGGAAAAGCGCGCGGCCTACGACCAGCTGCGCGCACAGGGCTATCGCCCGGGCGAGGAGTTCAACGTACCGCCGAACTACGGCGGTGCCGGTGGCTTCAACTTCGAGGAAGTGTTCGGCGGCGGTGGCCCCAATGGCGGCTTCAGCGACTTCTTCGAGAGCCTGTTCGCGCGCCAGCGTGGCGGTGGCGGCGCTGGTCCGGGCCCGGGGTTCAGCAGCCAGGGTCATGCACCCAACCGCGACACCCGCGCCAAGCTGTCGGTACCGCTGGAAGCGGCCTACAGCGGCGACAGCCTGCGCATCACCGTCAACGGCAAGCAACTGGATGTGCGCGTGCCCAAGGGCATCCGTCCGGGGCAGGTGATCCGCCTGGCGGGGCAGGGCAACCATGGCGGCAACCTCCTGCTGGAAGTGGAATACGCCGCCCACCCGCAGTTCGAGGTTGATGGCCGCAACATCCTCTATACGCTGCCGGTCACGCCGTGGCAGGCCGCGCTGGGCACCAGCATCAGCGTGCCGACCCTGGGTGGTGCGGTGGAGCTGAAGATTCCGGCCGATTCCGATGCCGGCCGCAAGCTGCGCCTGCGCGGCCGTGGCCTGCCGGGCAACCCGGATGGCGACCAGATCGTCGAGATCGAGATCGTGGCCCCGGCCGCGACCGACGAGGCCCAGAAGAAGGCCTACCGCAACCTGGCCAAGGCATTTGGCGAGTCAATCTGAGCACGCCTTGCGGTAGTGCCGGCCGCTGGCCGGCAATTTCATGACCCGGGACGGTGATGCGTGGTTGCCGGCCAGCGGCCGGTGGGGTTTCGGGGGGGCCGGGGCTCGTAATTTTCACCCCGTGGGCGGGGGGGGGGGGGGGGCGGGCCCGCGCCCGGCACTACCGCGCGCATCTCAGCCCTGCCCGGCGAACACCCGTTCCAGCACCTCGGACAGTTCGTCTTCCGAGAACGGCTTGGTGATGTAGGCCTTGGCGCCCTGGCGCATGCCCCACATGCGGTCGGTGTCCTGGTCCTTGGTGGTCACCAGGATCACCGGGATGTGCCGGGTCGCCTCGTCGCGCGCAAGCGTGCGGGTGGCCTGGAAGCCATTGAGGTTGGGCATCACCACGTCCATCAGGACCAGGTCGGGCAGCTCGGCCTTGGCGGTTTCAACCCCGGCGGCGCCATCGGTGGCGGTCAGGATCTGGTGCCCGAGCTTCTCGACGATGCGCTGTATCCCCAACAGCTGCGACGGTGAGTCGTCGACGATCAGAATGCGTGCCATGTTGTTCCCCATGTAATGCCCGCAGTGTAGTGCGGGCACATTACTGGCGGGAGGGCCGCGTCTGCCGTCCGTCGCCTGCCTGCGACGTTCAGTCGATCCGCACCACGGTGCGGCCCAGCGATCCACCAGCCAGCATCCGCTCGAACACGGCGGGAAGACCATCGAGACCGACTTCGGCGGTGCAGATGCGGTCCAGTTTCTGCGGCTTCCAGTCGCTGCCCAGTCGCGACCACACTTCTTCGCGCAGCCCGCGCGGTGCATTGGCCGAAGACACGCCCAGCAGCGAAACGCCGCGCAGGATGAACGGCATCACCGTCATGTCCAGCGACGGGCTGGCGGCCAGGCCGGCACTGACCACGCTGCCGTAGGGCACGGTCTGCGCCAGCAGGCTGGCCAGCATGTCGCCTCCGGCATTGTCGAGGCCACCGCCGAAGCGGGCTGACTGCAGCGGGCCGGTGTCGGAGAGCGCCTCGCGCGGCAGTACCTCGGTGGCGCCGATGCTGCGCAGGAAATCGGCCTGGTCCGGCTTGCCGCTGATCGCGTGCACGGTATAACCGGCCCGGCTGAAGATCGACAGCGCCAGCGCGCCAACGCCTCCGCTGGCGCCGGTCACCGCCAGCGGGCCGAGATCCGGGGTCTGCCGGTTGTCCTGCATGCGCAGCAGGGCCAGCGCCGCCGTGAAGCCGGCGGTGCCCAGCACCATCGCCTCGCGCGGGGTCAGCCCGGCCGGCTGGGCGATCACCGCGCGCGATTCCAGCCGCACGTACTGGCTGTAGCCGCCGTCACGGGTCTCGCTCAGGCCGCAGCCGGTGGCCAGCACGGCGTCGCCTTCACGCCAGTCCGGGTCGGTGCTGGCGACCACGGTGCCGGCTACGTCGATACCACCTACCAGCGGGAAACGGCGCAGGATCTTGCCTTTGCCGGTGCCGGCCAGGGCATCCTTGTAGTTGACCGAGGACCAGTGGGCGCGGATCAGCACCTGGCCGGGGTTGAGGTCTTCGATCTTGAGCTGGGCCAGGCCACTGCGGTAGCCAGCGTCGTCGTTTTCGATGCGGAAGGCGGTGAACGGGGTGGTGGGGGCCATCGGCGTTGCCTGACTTCGAGGAAAACGCCACCTTACCCCGTCGCCCCCCTTTCGATCCTGCCGATCCGCCCCATCTTGTATGATCGGTGATGGTTTCACGGCTGGTGGTGCGGGAAGGGCCCGCGCCGCAGCCCAAATCTTGATGGAGCGTGCATGGCCTGGAATACACCCGGCGGCAACAAGGGCGGACAAGGCCCCGAGGACAATCGACGCGGGCCCTTCGGGTCGCGCGGCGGTGGCAATGGTGGTGGCTGGGGCGGACTGCCCGGGCCGCTGAAGGACCTGTTCGACGGTGGCATCGTGCGTTGGGTGGTGGCAGCCGTGGTGTTGCTGGTGCTGTTCTCCAGCTTCCAGCTGATCGGCGAACAGCAGCGTGGCGTGGTGCTGCGCTTCGGCCAGTTCTCGCGCATCCTGCAGCCCGGCCCGAACTTCAAGCTGCCGTGGCCGATTGAATCGGTCACCAAGGTCAACGCCACCGAGATCAAGACCTTCTCGATCCAGGTGCCGGTGCTGACCCGCGACGAGAACATCGTCAACGTCTCTCTGAACGTCCAGTACCGCATCGACGACCCGCAGCAGTACCTGTTCGGCACGGTCGATGCCAACCAGGTGCTGGAACAGTCGGCGCAGAGCGCGGTGCGCGAGGAAGTCGGCCGCGCCGACCTCAACGCGGTACTGAACAACCGTGGCCCGCTGGCCGTGGCTGCCGAAGAGCGCCTGCAGGCGCTGCTGAAGGCGTTCAAGACCGGCCTGACCGTGACCGGCCTGACCCTGCAGGACGCCCGTCCGCCGGAAGAGGTGAAGCCGGCCTTCGACGAGGTCAACGGTGCCCAGCAGGTCAAGGAACGCCTGATCAACGAAGCCCAGGCCTACGCCGCCAAGGTCGTGCCGGAAGCCCGAGGCCAGGCCTCGCGCGCCCGTACCACCGCCGAAGGCTACAAGCAGGCCGTGGTGTCCAAGGCCGAGGGTGACGCGCAGCGCTTCAGCCTGTTGCAGGCCCAGTACAAGGACGCCCCGGAAGTGACCCGCAAGCGCCTGTGGCTGGAGACCGTGCAGCAGGTGCTGAGCGAGAACCGCAAAGTGATCGGTGGCGATGGCCGCCAGCTGATCTACGTGCCGATGACCGGCGATACCCGTCCCACCACCTCGGCTCCGCCGGGGGTGACCAACCCGGAGGTGGTGATGCCGTCGTTGCCGGGCGCAACGGTGGAACAGTCCCGTGATCCGGGCCGGCCGGTGGGCCGCCCGACCGGGCGACCGAGCGGCCGTGAGGAGGGCAGCCGATGAAGAGTCCTATCTGGATCGCCGTGATCGTGGCGGTGGTGCTGGGCCTGCTTGGCTCGGTGTACGTGGTCCGTGAGGACCAGACCGCCATGGTGCTGAACCTGGGCAAGGTGGTGCGTTCGGACATCAAGCCGGGCCTGCACTTCAAGGTGCCGGTGGTGGAAACGGTGAAGGTCTTCGACCGCCGCTTCCAGGTGCTCGACACCGCACCGGCGCGCTACTTCACCGCCGAGCAGAAGGACGTCAGCGTCGACTTCTTCGCCATCGGCTACATCTCCAACGTGGGTGACTACTTCCGTGCCACTGGCGGCGATCCGCGCATCGCCAATGCCCGCCTGGCACCGATCATCACCGACTCGCTGCGCAACCAGATCAACTCGCGCACCCTGCAGCAGCTGGTCTCCGGCGACCGCAGCGAGCTGATCGCCGAGCAGCTGAAGGGAATCAACGAAGCGGTGGCCGGCCTCGGCATGCAGATGATCGACCTGCGCATCAAGCAGGTGGACCTGCCGACCGACAGCCAGGTGATCAACGACGTGTATGAACGCATGCGCGCCCAGCGCAAGCAGGAAGCCGCCAAGCTGCGCGCCGAAGGCGAGGAGCAGTCGCTGACCATCCGCGCCCAGGCCGACCGTGACAGCACCGTGCTGATCGCCGAAGCCGAGCGTGATGCCCAGCGCCTGCGTGGTGAAGGCGATGCCGATGCGGCCCGCATCTACGGCAAGGCCGGCTCGGCCGATCCGTCGTTCTATGCATTCTACCGCAGCCTGGAGGCCTACCGTGGCTCCATGAGTGACGGCAACGGCGTGATCGTGCTCGACAAGAACGACCCGTTCCTGCAGTACCTGAAGAACGACCGCTGAGGTCGCAGGGCAGTACCCCACGGGGCCCGGCCAGATGCCGGGCCCCGTGCTTTTTCCGGAGTCCCCCATGAAAGATCTGTTCGCCGCCGTCTGCCTGGTGGCGGTGCTGGAAGGCCTGTTCCTGTTCGTCGCGCCGTTTGCCTGGAAGCGCATGGTCGAGCGCCTGTTGGACCTGCCCAGCCCGGCCCTGCGCAGCTTCGGCGGGCTGGTGCTGCTGGCCGGCCTGAGCCTGCTGTGGTGGGTGCGGCATTGAAAGGGTAGTGGCGGGGGGGGGGCGGGGCCCCCCCCCCCCCCCCCCCGCGGCCGCGCCCCCCCCCCCGCCGCCCGCGCCGCC
>NZ_JBJNRH010000009.1:177946-199358 GCF_045809185.1 Nocardiopsis yanglingensis
GGGGGGTGCTGGCGTCGGCGCGGGGGCCGGCGGGGGGGCCCCCCCGGGGGGCGGCCCCCCCCCCCCCCCCCCCCCACTACCGGGGAGGCGCCTGACCGGCCGGTGAAGCCGTCCGTCGGAAAGGTGGCAGCGGACCCCGGAAACCCGGATAATGCACAAAAGCCGGACGGGCCTCCCCGTTCGGCTTTTTCCGTGTCTGGGCCTTCCATCGCCGGCCGCTCCCCGTTTGGAGCCGCCCTCCAGGTGCTGGCCAGCCCCGCCACGGTTCAACCGTCCGCGGCCCCGATGGCCGCAACATATGAGGAGCCCGTCATGGGTCAGTCTGTCGTAGTGCTTGGTGCCCAGTGGGGCGATGAAGGCAAGGGCAAGATCGTCGATCTGCTCACTGAGGAAATCGGCGCCGTCGTGCGCTTCCAGGGCGGCCACAACGCCGGCCACACCCTGGTCATCAACGGCAAGAAGACCGTCCTGCACCTGATCCCGTCGGGCATCCTGCGTGACGATGCGCTGTGCCTGATCGGCAACGGCGTGGTGATCTCGCCGGCCGCGCTGCAGAAGGAAATCGCCGAGCTGGAAGCCTCCGGCGTGGAAGTGCGTTCGCGCCTGAAGATCTCCCCGGCCGCGCCGTTGATCATGCCGTACCACATCGCCCTGGACCAGGCGCGCGAGCGCGCTGCCGGCGGCAAGGCGATCGGCACCACCGGCCGTGGCATCGGCCCGGCCTACGAAGACAAGGTGGCGCGTCGCGGCATCCGCATCGCCGACCTGCATTACCCGAAGCAGCTGGAAGAGCTGCTGCGTACTGCGCTGGATTACCACAACTTCGTGCTGACCAAGTATCTGAACACCGATGCGGTCGATTTCCAGAAGACCTTCGACGAAGCGCTGGCCTTCGGCGAATACGTGCAGCCGATGAAGTCGGACGTGGCCGGCATCCTGCACGACCTGCGCAAGCAGGGTAAGCGCGTGCTGTTCGAAGGCGCGCAGGGTGCGCTGCTGGACATCGACCACGGCACCTACCCGTACGTCACCAGCTCCAACACCACCGTTGGTGGTGCGCTGGCCGGTTCCGGCGTCGGCGCCGATTCGATCGACTACGTGCTGGGCATCGCCAAGGCCTACGCCACCCGCGTCGGCGGCGGTCCGTTCCCGACCGAGCTGGACGACGAAGTCGGCCAGGGCATCCGTGACCGCGGTGCCGAATACGGTGCCTCGACCGGCCGCCCGCGTCGTTGCGGCTGGATGGACATCGTCGCGCTGAAGCGCGCCGTGGCCATCAACGGCATCAGCGGCCTGTGCATCACCAAGCTGGACGTGCTGGATGGCATGGAAAAGCTGAAGGTCTGCATCGCCTACGAATACAATGGCAAGCGCACCGAGTACGCGCCGCTGGACGCACAGGGCTGGGAAGACTGCACCCCGGTGTACCTGGAGTTCCCGGGCTGGAGCGAGAACACCCACGGCATCACCAACTGGGACGACCTGCCGCCGGCCGCACGTGCCTACCTGCGTTCGCTGGAAGAGCTGGCCGGCTGCCCGATCAGCATCGTCTCCACCGGCCCCGACCGTGACCACACCATGGTCCTGCAGGATCCGTTCGCCTGAGGTAGCACCGGGCGCTGCCCGGCGTAGGTGACAGGAAAAGCCCCGCGCAAGCGGGGCTTTTTCGTTACTGTGTGGCCAAGGCCAGTGGGGAAGCGACGCGATGACCAGGATGTCAGCGTGAAAGGCGAGACGATCGTGCGGATCACCCTGTGGGTGCTGTGGAGCCTGTGGGGCATCGCCTGCCTGGTACTGGTGCTGGGTGCGACTGCCAATGCCCTGGCGTCGCGCACGCAGACGGTGCCGTTGGTGCTGAGTCCTGGCGCAACCGCCCAGATAGCCGTCTACCGCCTCATCGATGACCAACTGCGCCTGCGCCTGCGCTATGCCGCAGACGGTACTGAGGCTGACCCTGAAGTGCTGCTGCGCATCGAGACTCCCACTGATCATGGAGACTTCCGCGCAGGAGAGCGTTCGGGAGTGGCCGGGCAGGGCATCAACCGCAGACTGGCATCGGTTGAGTCCAGCGGCCTCATGGCGTCCTACTTTGGCTATGGCCGCGGCGACGCATTGCCACGCGGCCGCTCATGGCTACGGGTAACCGTGCTGGAGGTGGACCCGGCGCTGGCGGGGCGCGCGGCAGACATCGAGCTGCAGCCACCGCTGGATCTGCTGAAGCTGACCGACCTGGACTACCTCTGGCTGTGGCCGTTCTTCTTCTGGAAGGTGGCGGCGCTGTTCCTGCTGATTCCAGGGGCTGCGTTGGCTGTCTTTACTCTGGTGGTGCGGCGCTGGCAGCGCCGGGCATCAATGCCGCCGACTTCAGCAGGGGATAGGGGTTGATCGACACTCCCTTCCACCACTGTTTCTCTGGCCCCAGCACATGCACCTCGAAATGCAGGTGCGGGGCATCGGCGCTGGCGTTGCCGGTGCTGCCGACGTAGCCGATCACTTCACCGCGCTTGATCACCTGCTTTTCGGCCAGCCCATCGGCATAGCGCTGCAGGTGGGCGTAGTAGTAACACCAGCGCCCGCTGGGCTCGAACTGGTAGATCGTCAGGCCGCCGCGCTCGCTGTTGAACAGTTTTTCCACCGTGCCGTCGGCCACCGCCAGCACCGGCGTACCGGCATCGGCCATGATGTCGATGGCATCGTGCACGCGACCCTCGCTTCGGGCATCGGTGAAGGTATCGCGCAGCTGCGAGGGCAGTACGCCCTGCACCGGCAGCAGCAGACCGTCCGGTGCTGCGTCGACGCTGGCTGGCAGCGGCGCACGCGCTGTGGCCGCTTCCGCCGCTGGCATTGCCACTACGGTGAGCGGTGTTGCAGGCGTGGCCGCCGCCGTGGGTTCAGTGGCATCGCGGCGCAGCCACCAGCCCATTCCCACACCCAGCAGCACGCCCAGCACGATCAGCTGCGAAAGACGCATCGGCTCACTCCTGCATCACCACGGGGACGGAGGTATCGACGGCATCGGCCACGCGCAGCGCGTCCCAGTTGGTCATGCGCACGCAGCCATGCGATTCGGTCTTGCCGACATGGCCGGGTACCGGCGTGCCGTGCAGACCGTAATGCGGCTTGGACAGGTCGATCCAGACCCGGCCCACGGGATTGTTCGGGCCTGCCGGCAGGGTGGCCTTCTTTTCGCCCTTGCGGGCATCCCAGAACAGTTTCGGGTTGTAGTGGAACGGCGGGTCACGGTACACGCCGAGAATCTTCCATTCGCCGATCGGCAGCGGATCGTGCTGGCTGCCCGAAGACACCGGTACCTGCGCGATCACCTTGCCCGCTGCATCAAGCAGCTGCAGAGTGGAATCGGATTTGTCGACCACCACCTTGGCCGCCTTCGGCAGCGGCGCCGGGGTGATGTTCGGCACCTGGATGCGGCTGCCGGCCTTGCCCAGGTCGACGCCGGGGTTGAGCGCCTTCAGTAGTTCCGGCGAGGCATGGAAGCGCTCGCCGAGCGATTCCTCCACGCTGCCGTAGCCCAGCGCCTTCAGTTTGGCCTGTGCGGCTGGTCCTTTCGGAACCGGCTGGAACGGGCCGGCCACGTCCTCGGCGGTCAACGTGTAACTGGCAAGCGGTGTGGTCGCATCGGCCTGCAGTGCCTTCCAGGTGACGTCGTCCAGCTCTCCGCTCACCGTCAGGCCGTGGGCTGCCTGGAAGCCTGCCACGGCCCGGCGCTGATTGCTGCCGACTTCACCATCGATCTCGCCCGGGGAGAAATTGGCACGATCCAGAAGCACCTGGGCGTGCAGCGGCGAGCGCGCCGCGGTATCGGGTCCGGCCTTCTCGGCAATGGGCTCCGGCAGCTGGGCCGGCGGCGGCACCTGCGCGAAGGCGGGGGACATCAGCAAGGACAGGGCGAGCAGGGCGGGGCGGTGTACGGGCATGGAGGTCTCCGGCAGATGGCAGCTCCACCCTGCCCGGAGAGGCTGCGCAGCCCCCGTGAAAGCAACCTGATGCTGGCATGAGCAGGGCAGCCTTGGCGTGGCCCGGGCCCTTGTCGCAGAAGCGCCGTGCGCGGCATCACCAAGGTGAACGGCTGCCGACGCCCGTGCATGTTGCCGATCAAGAATGCCGGCGGCGCAGCCGATAGGGGCGCATCCCCCCGTTTTGGATGTACCGATGAATTACTTGAGGAATGTCAGGGTTGCCTGGCGTCTTGGGCTGGGCTTTGGCCTGCTGTTGTTGCTGGTTGCCGCCGTGGTAGCCACCGGCGCCACCGCCAGTGTCGTGCAGAAGCGCGCGATGCAGCAGGTGGTCGACGTCAGCGTGGCCAAGGTGCGCCTGCTGTCGCAGATGCTCGATGCCAATAACCAGATGATGGTCGTGCGCCGCGAAATGCTGATCCGCCAAGGCGAAGACCGCGGCAGCGACGAGCAGCGCATTGCCGACCTGGTCAAGCGCTATGAGGCCAGCTGGACCAGCTACCAGGCACTGCCCAGTGACGCCGACGGCAAGGCCATCGCCGAAACCATCGCGGCCAAGCGTGCCATTGCGCGCCCGCTCAACAAGCAGACCAGCGAACTGATGGAGCAGGGCGATTACCCGGGCGCCGTGGCGCTGACCCTGGGCCCGGTGCAGGAAGCGGCCAATGGCTGGAACAAGGCGCTGTCCGATGGTGTGGACTTCGAAGAGAAGGAAAGCCGTGATGCGGCCGCCGAAGCGATCCGCCTGGGCGAGCGCAGCCTGCTGCAGTTGCTGGTGCTGGGCGGCGTCGCGCTGTTGGTGGGCATCGGTGCCTCGGTGATGATCGGCCGCAGCCTGACTGGGCCGCTGGCCCGAGCGGTGAACCTGGCCGAGCGTCTGTCCAAGGGCCAGCTGGACCAGGAGTTCCGTCTCGGCGGCCGCGATGAACTGACCCAGCTGGGTGAAGCCATGGCCAGCGTGCGGCAGAGCGTGCAGGCGGCGATCGGCGCACAGCTGCAGATGGCCGAACAGCACGAGGCCGGTGCGATCCGCTATCGCATGGACGTCACGGCGTTCCCGGGCGACTTCGGCCGCATGGTGCAGGCCACCAACAGCCTGGTCGAATCGCACGTGCAGGTGGAACTGCTGATGGCTGAAGTGATGCAGCGTTACGCCATCGGTGACCTCAGCCGCGACCTGCCGGACTATCCGGGCGAGAAGGGCACGCTGACCCGCACCCTGGCCGCAGTGAAGCAGAGCCTGATGGCGATCAACGCGCAGATCGATGAATTGGCCCGTGCCGCGCGCGCTGGTGATTTCAGCATGCGTGGCGATGCCGCTGCGTTCCAGTACCAGTTCAAGGCGATGGTCGAACACCTCAACGGCATGATGGCCAGTTCGCAGGCCAGCATCGCCGATGTTTCCGACGTGCTGCGCGCGATCTCGCACGGTGACCTGACTGCACGCATGGACGGCGAGTACGACGGCGTGTTCGCCCGTATGCGCGACGACGCCAACACCACCACCGCTCAGCTGACCGGCATCGTGCGGGGCATCCAGGTGGCTGCCGACAGCATCAACAACGCGGCACAGGAACTGGCCGCCGGTAACAACGACCTGTCGCGCCGCACCGAGCAGCAGGCCGCCAACCTGGAAGAGGCCGCGGCATCGATGGAGGAACTGACCTCCACCGTGCGCCAGAACGCCGAGCTGGCGCGTCAGGCCGACAGCGAAGCGCATGCGGCTGGCGCCGCGGTGCGCGAGACCGAGCAGGCGATGGCACAGATGGCGTCGGTCATGGGTGAGATCGACCAGTCTTCGGCACGCATTTCGGAGATCTCAACGGTGATCGACGGCATCGCGTTCCAGACCAACATCCTGGCGCTGAATGCTGCGGTGGAAGCCGCACGTGCGGGTGAGCAGGGCCGCGGTTTTGCCGTGGTCGCCAGCGAAGTGCGTACGCTCGCACAGCGTGCCGGTGTCGCCGCCAAGGAGATCAAGGAGCTGATCGAAGACGCTGCTGCCAAGGTGAAGAGTGGCCTGGCGGTGACCGTTGAATCGGAAGCCGCGATCGCGCGCGTGGCCCAGGCCAGTTCGCGTACCACGCAGTTGATGAGCGACATCGCCGCAGCCAGCAAGGAGCAGGCGGCCGGCATCGAGCAGGTCAACCAGGTGGTGGTGCAGATGGACCAGGTAACCCAGCAGAACGCCGCCCTGGTGGAAGAGGCCACCGCTGCCAGTCGCGCGCTGGAAGAGCAGGCGCATGCACTGACCACGTCGGTGTCGGTGTTCAAGGTGGAAGGCGCAGCGGCTTCGGCCGTGCCGCGTCGCGCAGCCTGAGCAGACTGCTGAACCCGTGACAGGAATACGGCCGCCCTGAGCGGCCGTATTCCCATTGCCTGCTCAGACAGGCCGACACATCGCCATCATTGTTCAAGGACACTGCCGAGCATGGCACCCACGGCATACAGCGCGACCAGGGTAGGGGGCATCACCAGCAGGTAGACGGTCGTCCAGGTCTTTCCGGAAAGCCACCCACCCATGCCGATGGCGTTGAGTGCTGCGGTCTTCAGCATCATCGGCAGCTGCATGAGGATGTAGGCGCTCTTGGGGTCGCTGTTGGCCTGGGCATCGAGCACCAGCCAGGTGGTCAGCGCGAGATAGAGTGTGCATACGGCGATGCTGGTCCAGCTGAGCCAGCGTGGCTTGCGCATGCCGCCTTCTTCGTTCCGTCGGGACCACCAGCGTAGCGCCGCGTGTGCCGCCGTGCACTTCCTTGGGCGGAGCCAATGCGTGAAGCTGCAGGCAGGGAGCCGTGCGAAGAAACCTGAAGGGTGATCAACGTGATGAATGCCGTGATGCTGCCGGTCGTGATGCTGCCAGGCCTGGATGGCACCGGCCTGCTGTCGGCGCACTTCGTAGAGGCAATGCAGGCGCAGGGCATGCAGATGCAGGTACTGCCGATGCCCGCGCAGGGGCCGCAGGACTACACGACGTTGGCGTCGATCCTGCGCCCGCAGCTTCCGGCATCTCCTTTTGTGCTGCTGGCCGAGTCGTTCGCCGGACCATTGGCCATCGAACTGGCGGTGGCCGGGCTGCCTGGATTGCATGGGTTGGTACTGAGTACGACCTTCGCACGGCGGCCGCTGCCGCTGCCTGCGGCGAGCGCACGGATACTGGCCCCAGCATGGCCGTTGCCCCCACTCGCGTTGATGGCCCGGTTGCTGCTGGGGCAATGGCGGACGCGCGCGAAGCTGCGTGAACTGGGCCTGGCAATCGCGCAGGTGCCGGCTGCAACCCTGCGCCAGCGTGCTGCGACGACGCTGCGGGTGGATGTTCGTGCACTGCTGCCGGAACTCGCGTTGCCGACGCTGTGCCTGCATGCCCTGCAGGACCGCCTGCTGTGGCCGCCCAGCGTGGCCGAGCTGCAGGCCTTGTTGCCCAATGCCCGCCATGTGGCGTTGGAGGGGCCACATCTGCTGCTGCAGGCGCGCGCCGACGCAGCTGCAGCCGAAGTTGCCGCGTGGATGAGGACGCTGTCGCCCTGATCGAAGGGCTCAGCCGCGCGCGCGGGTACGTGCTGCCTTCTTCGCCGCCACCTTGCGCACGGTCTTCTTTGCTGCACGGGTCTTCGCCGCCTTCTTCGCGGCAGCACTACGCGAGGCGGGAGTGCTGGCCTTCTTGGCCACCGTCTTCTTTGTCGCCTTCTTCGTGGCTGTCTTGCGGGCCGGTGCCTTCTTTGCCGCCGCCTTCTTCGCAGGTGCCTTCTTCGCTGCCGTCTTGGGTGTGGCCTTCTTTGTGGCCGACTTCCTGGCAGGCGCCTTTTTGGCAGCCGTCTTGCGGGTCGCCTTCTTCGTACCCTTGCGCGCGCTGCCGCTACGCTTGCCACCACCATCCTGCTTGTTCACGGTCGCCCAGGCAATGCGCTCGGCCGTGCCTTCGCTGGCACCGCGCTCGCGCTCGCTTTCCTCGATGTGCTCGGCCTGGCGCTTCTGTTTATCGGAATATGCGGATTTGTCACCACGGGGCATGACAGTTCTCCTGTTGTTGTAGTCAGGCCAGCAGGCGCAGCTTGGGTTCGCGCGCCCACTGGCGGGTGGCGGCCGCCGCCAGGAATGCCTTGGCGTCTTCCGCTTCGACGATGCCGGCGTCGTTGCCGACCCTTGCCGCCTTCAGCAGCGCATGGCCGCCCGCGTCGCTGGCGATGGCCTTCAGGTGTGCCCACGCCTGGCTGACGAATTCGACGGCTGCACTCTCTTTCGACAAGGCCTTCGCGGCTTCCGGGCTGAGCACCACGGCTACTGCATCGAACACGGCCGACGGGGTGCCCGCCAGCTGCCCATCCGCCGCCTGCAGCGCGCCATCGCTGAGCGTGGCACCCCCCACTTTGGGGGCGACCAGCTTCACGTCTGCACCTGCCTTCTTGGCAGCTTTGCTCAGGCTGGCAATGATGCGGGCGTCGGAGCCTTCATCGAACAGAATGCCGATGCAGCGACCCTGCAGGGTAGGCTTGTTGCGCCCGATCACGCGCACCTCGGGGGCGGGGGGCATGTCCCGCACCGGGGTGGCAGTCGGCGCGGGGTCGGGAAGTGCAGGCAACGCCAGACCATCGGCCACGCTCTGCGCCAGTGAGTCATCGATGTTGCGCAGGTGGCTGACGGTGCGTACCCGCACCTTCAGCGTTTCCACCTTGGACAACTCGAACACCAGCGCCGATGCCAGATGGGCCTGTTCCGGCTTTTCAAGGCTGCGGAAGAACATGCGCGCCTGGCTGTAGTGGTCGGCGAAACTCTCCGCGCGGGTGCGGCCCTTGCGGCCATCGTCGGCGCTGGCATGGCTGCGGAATCCGGCAGGCGTCTCGCGCGGTGTGTCTTCCTGCAGCGAACTGGGGTCGTATGCCACCCGGCCCTTGGGAACCTGCATCTGCATGTGGCCGTCGCGCTGATGATTGGCAAACGGGCACTTGGGCGCATTCACCGGGATCTGGTGGAAGTTCGGGCCGCCCAGGCGCAGCAGCTGGGTGTCCAGGTAGGAGAACAGACGCCCCTGCAGCAGCGGGTCGTTGCTGAAGTCGATGCCCGGCGGCACGTTGGCCGGGCAGAAGGCCACCTGCTCGGTCTCGGCAAAGAAGTTGTCCGGCCAGCGGTCCAGCACCATGCGCCCGATGACCTGCAACGGCACCAGCGATTCGGGAATGATCTTGGTCGGGTCCAAGTGATCGAACGGGAATGCGTCGGCCTCTTCTTCCGTGAACAGCTGCACTGCCAGTTCCCATTCCGGGAAGACACCGCGCTGGATGGCCTCGAACAGGTCACGGCGATGGAAGTCATTGTCGGCCGACTGCAGCTTCAGCGCTTCGTCCCAGACCGTTGACTGGATGCCCAGCTTCGGCCGCCAGTGGAACTTGACGAAGGTCGACTCCCCCGCCTCGTTCAGCAGGCGGAAACTGTGGACACCGAAGCCCTCGATCATGCGCAGCGAGCGTGGGATGGCGCGATCGCTCATCGCCCACATGATCATGTGCATCGACTCGGGCATGAGCGAGATGAAATCCCAGAAGGTGTCGTGGGCCGTGGCCGCCTGCGGGAAGGCACGGTCCGGCTCCATCTTCACCGCGTGCACCAGGTCCGGGAATTTCATCGCGTCCTGGATGAAGAACACCGGGATGTTGTTGCCGACCAGGTCCCAGTTGCCTTCCTTGGTATAGAACTTCACTGCGAAGCCGCGCACGTCGCGCGGGGTGTCCACCGAGCCTGCGCCACCGGCTACCGTCGAGAAGCGGGTGAACACGGGTGTCTTCACGCCTACCTCGGTCAGGACGCGCGCTCGGGTATGCGCCTTCAGCGATCGGGTCAGTTCGAAGTAGCCATGTGCCGCGCTGCCACGTGCGTGCACGATGCGCTCGGGAATGCGTTCGTGATCGAAGTGGGTGATCTTCTCGCGCAGGATGAAGTCCTCCAGCAGCGTGGGCCCCCGAGCTCCCTGCCGCATGGAGTTCTGGTTGTCCGCCACCGGGATGCCCTGATCGGTGGTCATCACCGGATGGCCGCCCCCGGCCTGCTGGTGCAGTTCATCACCGTTGCCCCGGTGGTGGTTTTCGGCGTGGGTGGTTGCGCGCTTGCCGGTCGGCTTGCTGGCGGCCATTGACGTTGGCTCCGGATGCTCAAAGTGAACCACGACACTGGAACCGGACCCGTTAAACCGAGGTCCGGCAAAGGTGAACGTACAGGCAAAAGCAGGCTCGGGTATGCTTGCCCCATGCGAGTCGAGCCCGCCGACATCGAAGCCCTGTTCGACGCCATCCCGGATGTGCTGTTCTTCATCAAGGACCTTCAGGGGCGTTACACCCACGTCAACCAGACCATGCTGCGGCGGCTGGGCCTGCGCGCGCGCAAGGACGTGATCGGGCGTACCGCGGCCGAGATCTACCCGACCGGCCTCAGTGCGGACTATGTCGACCAGGACGCCCGCGTGCTGTCCGGCGAGGTGATCGAGAACCTGATGGAGCTGCACCTGTTCGCCAACCGCGAACCGGGCTGGTGCCTGACCTGCAAGCGCCCGCTGGTGGTCGATGGGGCCATCGAGGGGCTGATCGGCATTTCCCGCGACCTCGGCCAGAAGGACAGCCTCGGCACCCAGTACGAGCAGCTGCGGCTGGCGCTGGCCCACCTCAATGCGCACTACGCCGAGAATGTGCGCATGCAGACCCTGCTGGACATCACCGGTTTCTCGCTGTCCAAGCTGGAGCGCAGCTTCCGCAAGGTGTTCCAGATGACCCCGCAGCAGGTGCTGACCCGGCTGCGGATCCAGATGGCCATGCACCTGCTGCATGGCGACGACAGCATCGCCTGCATCGGCCAGGCATGCGGTTTCAGCGACCAGAGCGCCTTCACCCGCAAGTTCAAGGCTGAAACCGGTTTCTCGCCACGTGCCTATCGCGCCCGTATCGGTGGGAACGTCGGCGAGCCGGCGCTGGCCTGAGCCGCCTGCTGCGCTGTGCCTATCCCCGTGGGCACGGGACAGGGTAAGGTGTCGCCCCTGTAGCCCGCCGCCAGCCCCGCCGATGCCCAACTCGATTCCGACCGCTTCGCCGTCCCGCCTCGGACATTCGCTCAAGCCCCGCCAGCTGATCATGATGGGCCTGGGCAGTGCCATCGGCGCCGGCCTGTTCCTCGGCTCGGGCGTGGGTGTGCAGGCGGCCGGTCCGGCGGTGCTGGTGTCGTACCTGGTCGCTGGTGCGCTGGTGATCATCGTGATGAACGCGCTGGGTGAGATGGCGGCGGCCAAGCCCACCAGCGGCGCGTTCTCGGTGTATGCAGCCGACGCCATGGGCGCCACCGCAGGCGCCACGGTCGGCTGGTTGTGGTGGGTGCAGCTGGTGATCGTGATCGCCGCCGAGGCGGTAGGCGCGGCCGGGCTGCTGGCCACGGTCTGGCCTGCGGTGCCGGTACCGATGGCAGCGCTGGCGTTCATGCTGTTCTTCACCGCGATCAACCTGCTCGGGGTGAAGAACTTCGGCGAGTTCGAATTCTGGTTCGCCATCCTCAAGGTGGCGGCGATTCTGGCCTTCATCGCCATCGGCGTGGCGCTGCTGATGGGCTGGCTGCCGCAGGTGGCCTCGCCGGGCCTGAGCAACTTCACCGAGCACGGTGGCTTCGCCCCGAAGGGCCTGGCCGGTATTGGCGCTGCACTGCTGGTTGTCGTTTTTGCCTTCGGTGGTACCGAGATCGTGGCCGTTGCGGCGGCGGAGACCGAAGACCCGGAACGCAGCATTGCCCGTGCCATCCGCACGGTGGCCTGGCGCATCCTGGTGTTCTACATCGGCTCGCTGAGCGTGATCATCGCCGTGGTGCCGTGGACCAGCGAGGCACTGAAGTCGCCGTTCGCTGCGGTGCTGGATATCGCCCGCATTCCGGGCGCCGGCACCGCCATTACCCTGATCGCGGTGATCGCGCTGCTGTCGGCGCTCAATGCCAACCTCTACGGCGCCTCGCGCATGATGTATTCGCTGGCGCAGCGTCGTGAAGCGCCGGCCGTGTTGGGCTGGACCGATCCGCGCCAGGTGCCGGTGATCGCCGTGCTGGCCAGCGTGCTGTTCGGCTTTGCCGCCACGGTGATGGAACTGCTGTTCCCGGACCGGGTGCTGCCGGTGCTGCTGAACATCGTCGGTTCCACCTGCCTGCTGGTGTGGACGCTGTCGCTGGTCTCGCAGCTGGTGCTGCGCCGCCGCGCGGATCGCCTGGGCACCCGCCTGCCGTTCCGCATGGCCGGCTTCCCGTGGCTGACCTGCTGCGCGCTGGCGATTCTGGCACTGATCTTCGGCCTGCTGTTGAGCGAGTCGCACACCCGCCTGCAGTTCCTGTCGATGGTGGCACTGACTGCCACGATCGCCGCCAGCAGCGCCATCGCACGGCGCATGCGCGAGGCGTGATCCCCGTTGTAGAGCCGACCCTACGGTCGGCTGCTGTCTGTGCAGTCTCCAGCCGAGCATGGGCTCGGCTCTACAGCAGGCATACATCCGCCGTGCCATCCTGATTGCGTGGGCCGTCGCCGGCCCGTCGACCAGGAGTACCGCATGCTGCGCAGCCGTCCCTTCCTGATGTTCACCGGCCAGGCCGAGGCCGCCCTGGCCCTGTACGCCGAGGCCTTCGCCGATTTCCGCCTGCTGGCAATGCAGCGCCATCCGGACGGCGCCGGCGCTGGCGTACCCGGACAGGTCCGCCAGGCCATTTTCCTGCTCGGTGGCACCCACTACCTGTGCTTCGACAGCCTTGACGTGCACGACTTCACCTTCTCGCCGTCGATCTCGTTGTTCGTGGAGTGCTCCGGCGCCGAACAGTTCGAGCGTGCCGCGCGCGTGCTGGGCGAGGGCGGGCATTGGTTGATGCCGGTGGGCGATTACGAATTCAGCAACCGCTACGGCTGGGTGCAGGACCGCTTCGGCGTGTCGTGGCAGTTGAGCCTGGGCCAGATGCCGGACCCGTGATCGGATGTGTGTGGGTGTGGACCTTGGTCCACACGCCCTTATGAAAACGGCCCGCTTGCGCGGGCCGTTTTCTTTACCAATGCAGTGAGGAATCAAGCCTCGACTTCATCATCCTTGTAGGCATCGACCGGGATGCAGGCGCACATCACGTTCTTGTCGCCGTACACGTTGTCCACACGCGCCACCGGCGGCCAGTACTTGCTCTGCTTCAGGCTGGCCAGCGGGAAGGCGGCAAGTTCGCGCGGGTAGGCGTGGGTCCACTCGCTCGCGGTCACTGCGGTGGCAGTGTGCGGTGCGTTCTTCAGCGGGTTGTCCTCGCGATCCAGGCGGCCGTCTTCGATCGCAGTGATTTCCTCGCGGATCTGGATCATCGCGTTGATGAAGCGATCCAGTTCGTGCAGCGATTCGCTCTCGGTCGGCTCCACCATCAGCGTGCCGGCCACCGGGAAGCTCAGGGTCGGGGCATGGAAGCCGAAGTCGATCAGGCGCTTGGCCACGTCCTCGGCACCGATGCCGCTGGTCTTTTCCAGCGGGCGCACGTCCAGGATGCACTCGTGCGCCACCAGGCCGTTGCGGCCGGTATACAGAGTCTTGAAGTGCGGAGCCAGGCGCTTGGCGATGTAGTTGGCGTTGAGCTGCGCGACCTGGGTGGCCTTGCGCAGGCCATCGCGGCCCATCATCGCGATGTACATCCAGCTGATCGGCAGGATCGAGGCGCTGCCGAAGCTGGCTGCGCTGACCATGCCGACCGGGCCGTGGTCACCCAGCTTGCCGGGCAGGAACGGGGCCAGGTGCTCCTTGACCGCACACGGACCGACGCCCGGGCCGCCACCGCCGTGGGGGATGCAGAAGGTCTTGTGCAGGTTCAGGTGCGAAACGTCCGAACCCCACTTGCCCGGCTTGGCCACGCCGACCAGGGCGTTCATGTTGGCGCCGTCGGTGTACACCTGGCCGCCGTGCTTGTGGATGATCTCGCAGATCTCCACCACCTCTTCCTCGAACACGCCGTGCGTGGACGGGTAGGTCATCATGATCGCGGCCAGGCGGTCGCTGTACTTTTCGGCATTGAGGCGGATGTCCTCGACATCGACGTTGCCGTTGGCATCGGTCTTGGTGACCACCACCTTCATGCCGCACATCTGTGCCGAGGCCGGGTTGGTGCCGTGCGCCGAGTCCGGAATCAGGCAGATATCGCGATGTTCCTCACCGCGCGAGCGGTGGTAGGCGCGGATCGCCAGCAGGCCGGCGTACTCGCCCTGCGCGCCGGAGTTCGGCTGCAGGCTGACTGCGTCGTAGCCGGTGCATTCCACCAGCATCGCTTCCAGCGTGTCGATCAGTTCCTTGTAACCCAGCGCCTGGTCGGCCGGCACCAGCGGATGGATCTGCGAGAACTCCGGCCAGGTCACCGGGATCATCTCGGCGGTGGCGTTGAGCTTCATGGTGCACGAGCCCAGCGGGATCATCGTGCGGTCCATCGCCAGGTCCTTGTCGGCCAGTGAGCGAAGGTAGCGCAGCAGTTCGTGCTCGCTGTGGTGGGTGTTGAACACCGGGTGGGTCAGGAACGCGGACTGGCGCAGCAGGCCGGCCGGCAGCGCATCGGCGGTGCGGGCATCCAGCGCATCGACATCCAGCGTGGCACCGAACACGGCAGCCACGGCAACGATGTCGGCGCGGGTGGTGGTTTCGTCCAGGCTGATGCCGACCGAGTCGCTGTCGATCGCGCGCAGGTTGTAGCCGGCGGCGCGGGCCTTGGCATGGATCTCATCGGCGTGCACGCCGGTGACATGCAGGGTGTCGAAGAAGTCTCCACCGACCTGCACACCGGCGTTGCGCAGCGCGGCGGCCAGGATCGAGGCCAGGCGATGGGTGCGGCGGGCGATGCGGGTCAGGCCTTCCGGGCCGTGGTAGACGGCATACATCGACGCCATCACCGCCAGCAGCACCTGTGCGGTACAGATGTTGGACGTGGCCTTCTCGCGGCGGATGTGCTGCTCGCGGGTCTGCAGGGTCAGGCGGTAGGCCGGGTTGCCCTGGGCATCGACCGAGACGCCGATCAGGCGGCCCGGCATCGAGCGCTTGTAGGCATCGCGGCAGGCCATGAAGGCCGCGTGCGGGCCACCGAAGCCGAACGGCACGCCGAAACGCTGGCTGTTGCCGACCACGATGTCCGCGCCCCATTCGCCGGGGGCTGCCAGCAGGGTGAGGGCCAGCAGGTCGGTGGCCACGGCCACCAGGCCGCCGCGCGCGTGCACGGCATCGACCAGCGCCTTGTAGTCGCCGACCTGGCCGAAGGTATCCGGATACTGCAGCAGCAGGCCGAAGGCTTCCGCTTCCAGCGCTTCGGCCGGAGTGCCGACGCGCAGCACGATGCCCATGGGCTCGGCGCGGGTGCGCAGCAGTTCCAGCGTCTGCGGGTGCACGGCGTCGTGCACGAAGAAGGTGTCCGACTTCGACTTGGCCGAACGCTTGGCCAGGGTCATCGCTTCGGCGGCGGCAGTGGCTTCGTCCAGCAGCGAGGCGTTGGCGATTTCCATGCCGGTGAGGTCGGCGCACAGGGTCTGGAAGTTGATCAGCGCTTCCATGCGGCCCTGCGAGATTTCCGCCTGGTACGGGGTGTAGGCGGTGTACCAGGCTGGGTTTTCCAGGATGTTGCGCAGGATCACGTTCGGCGTGTGGGTGCCGTAGTAGCCCTGGCCGATGAAGCTGCGCAGCACGGTGTTCTTGTCGGCGATCGCACGGATCTTCGCCAGTGCCTGCACTTCGGTCATCGACTCCGGCAGCGCCAGCGGCGCCGGCGACTTGATCTTGGCCGGCACGATGGCATCGGTCATGCCATCCAGCGACGCGTGGCCGACGACATCGAGCATCTGCGCGATCTCGGCGTCGTTGGGGCCGATGTGGCGCTCGACGAACGCATTGTGGTGCTCGAGCTCACGCAGGGAAGGGGTGTTCTGGGACATGGCGAAGGATCCGTCAGGAAAGGGCACACGCACGGGCACAAGCCGCCGGTCGGCGGTCTGCGGGGCGCCCCTCTGTCCTTTTGCCTGAGAGTTTGGAAGCGCAGCGAACCGCAGCTTCGTGCCCCTTCGGCGCCGGATCGAACCGGTCTCTCCAGAGTTCTGTTACGGGTGGTATCGGGCCTGAGCGATTACGGGCGTTGCGCCTTCGGCAGCGGTGTTCCGCTTCTCCCACCGTGTTGCCCGCTGATTATAGCCCGTTGCGGGCCCGCCGGCCGCCTCCAGGCACGGCCACCGCGCCTGAATGGCCGATGGCCCGGCCGTGCGTTTTGTGCACCGCTGCATGGCATCGGGCGCAATCCCCACCTATGATGGGCGGATACCCCAATTCATCTGGCGCCGTCCCTGCAGAAGGGGACCGGCGCCCGCCGTGCGTGCCGCGCATGGCCCTGCCGGACGCCCTCCCCATGACCGCCGCTGTTGCTCCCTCCACCCGTCGCATGGCCCTGCTGCTCGCCGGCCTGGCCATGTTCGGTCCGTTCTCGATCGACACCATCTTTCCGGCGTTCCCGCAGCTGGCCCAGCGCCTGGCGGTGGACGAGGTGGCGGTGCAGCAGACCATCAGCGTGTACCTGCTGTTCTATGGCCTGATGAGCCTGGCGCATGGCCCGCTGTCCGATGCCTGGGGCCGCAAGTGGGTGATCCTCGGCGGCCTGGTGGTGTTCGTCGGCGCTTCGGTTGGCTGTGCGCTGTCCACCGACCTGACCACGCTGCTTGCGTTCCGCGCGCTGCAGGGCCTGTCGGCAGGTGTCGGCATGATCGTCGGTCGTGCGGTGATCCGCGATCTCTACCATGGCCACGACGCGCAGCGCCTGATGAGCCAGGTGTCGATGCTGTTCGGCATCGCCCCGGCGATCGCACCGATCATCGGCGGCTGGATCCTGCTCAGCGGCGCCGGCTGGCCACTGATCTTCTGGTTCCTGGTGGTGTTCGCGCTGGTGCTGCTGGCGGCGACCGCACGCTATCTGCCGGAAACCCATCCGGTGGAGGCACGGGTGCCGTTGTCGCCGCGCACGTTGATGCGTGATTACCTGCGCATCGGCTTCAACCCGCGCTTCCTGCGCCTGGCGCTGGCCGGCAGCATCGGCTTCGGTGGCATCTTCCTGTACATCTCCTCGGCGCCGGTGTTCGTGATGCAGCACCTGCATCTGGGCGAGGGCGGCTTCGCCTGGCTGTTCATCCCCACCATCGGCGGCATGACCACCGGCTCGTTCCTGTCCGGGCGCATGGCCGGGCACACCACGCCCACCCGCCAGGTCGCCATCGGTTTCGTCCTGTGCGCGCTGTCGGTGCTCCTGAACGTCGGCTACGTGGCGCTGGCCCCGCAGTTCGTGCTGCCGTGGGCGGTGCTGCCGATCTTCCTGGGCGGCATGGGCATGGCGCTGATTTTCCCGATCCTGGCGCTGGCGGTGCTGGACATGTACCCGCACCAGCGCGGCCTGGCCTCGTCGCTGCAGGCGTTCGTGCAGCTGATGATCAGCACCGTGGTGGCCGGCGTGGTATCGCCGCTGCTGAGCGCCAGCCCGCTGCACCTGGCGCTGGGCCAGGCCGCCTTCTTCGGTGCTGGTTTTGTGTTCTGGTACTGGGAACACCAACGTGAACGCGCGGCGCAGGCAGTCTGCACGGGTCACTGAGCAGCGTGCAGGGGTAGGGCAGGCCGCGACGCCGGCAGCGCTTGCGACGGGAAACCACCGGACTAGGCTGGGCACTCCAGCCAGCCGGTGCGTGGATGCACGACAGCCAGCCAATCCGATGTCGTTGCATGAGGTTCCCCCATGGCTGCGAAGCAGACCTACCGCCTGTTCGAGGTGGCGCTGAAGGAGCGCCGCGTTCTCTCCCCTTCCCTGGACCGCATGGTGTTCACTGGTGCCGACGTGGCGCGGATGAAGACCGAAGGCCCGGACCAGCGCATCAAGGTGTTCTTCCCCTTGCCCGGCCAGGACCTGCCGCAGGTCCCCAGCGGCGAGGACTGGTACCCGCGCTACCGGGCGCTGCCGGATGATCAGCGCCCGCCGATGCGCACCTACACGATCCGCCAGCTACGCGCCGAGCAGGGCGAGGTCGACGTCGATTTCGTCATCCACGGCGTGACCGGGCCCGCTTCGCGCTGGGCCATGCATGCACGGCCGGGAGACCGTGTGGTGCTGCTGGCCCCGGACGCCGACTGCGCCGAGAGCAGCGAAGGCTGGGAGTGGAAACCGCCGGTCGGCATTGGCCAGGTGCTGCTGGTGGCCGATGAAACCGCGTTGCCTGCGGTGGCCGGCATCCTTGAGGAGCTGTCGGCCATGGTGGACCCACCGCGCACGCTGGCACTGCTGGAGGTGGCGCAGCCCGGTGATGCGGTGCACCTGAAGGCGCCCTCCAGTGCCGAGCTGGTCTGGCTTCCGCGCGGGCAGGCCGCCTACGGACAGCCGTTGCTGCAGGCGGTGCAGGCGCGGTTGGCAGCGGCCTCGGGCGTGGCTGCCGGCGATGCGCTGGAGGAGATCGACGTCGATACGCAGATCCTCTGGGAGCAGGCCGATACCCGCGTGGCCGGGCCGCTGTATGCCTGGGTAGCGGGCGAGGCGGGGGCGGTGATGGCGATCCGCCGCCACCTGGTGCGCGATTGCGGGCTGGACCGCCGTGCGATCACCTTCATGGGCTACTGGCGGCACGGCAAGGTGCTGGACTGACCGGCCTGGATCGAGCACGCGTGAAGCAGCGCTGCGGGCGGGGTGCGCTATCCTTGCGCCCCCCTTCGCAGCGGTACCGCACCATGTCCACCAGCTCCAAGACCCGCCGCGACCAGCGCCGTCGCCAGGAAAAGCAGGCCGCCAACAAGGCCGCCGCGCAGGCTTCGCCGGTGGAACCGCATGCCGAACTGCGCGACGCGCAGCGCACCCTGCTGGCCGGTGTAGTGCGCCGCGATGGCGAATGGGTGCTGGGCATGGACGGCCGCATCGCGGGCCACAGCGAGAGCGCTGCGCAGGTGCTGGCGCTGATCATGCAGGCCGGTGAGCTGCACGAGCGCAAGGGCACGCCGGTGCGCCTGATGTACTCCGATGCGCTGCGTGATGCGGCGCAGGCCGAAGCGAAGGAAAAGGGCCAGACCTTCGAGGAATTCAAGGCCGAACTGGCCGCCGCGATGGCCGCGAAGAAGAACAGCTGACAGGCATTTCGGTAGAGCCGGCCGCTGGCCGGCTGCCCGTTGGGTCTTCATCGCGTAGTTGCCGGCCAGCGGCCGGCACTACCAGAAAGGGGCGGATCCTCGCGGATCCGCCCCTTTTCTCATTTCGCCGCCGGGGCCGCGTTGGTCTGCCAGCCGCACATCTGGCCTTCGTTCTGCTGCTTCAGCCACTCGTTGACCGGAGTGAAGTACTCGATCATCGGGCCGGCATCGAGCTTGTCGGTGCCGGTCAGCTCCTTCAGCGTGGCCTGCCACGGCTGGCTGGCACCCTTGCTCAGCATCGCCCAGTACTTCTGGCCGGCTTCCTTGTTGCCGTAGAAGGTGCACTCATGCAGCGGACCCTTGTAGCCGGACGCGTCGCACAGGCCCTTGTAGAACTGGAACTGCAGGATGCGCGCCAGGAAGTAGCGGGTGTACGGGGTGTTGCCCGGCACGTGGTACTTAGCGCCCGGATCGAAGAACTCTTCGCCACGGGTGCTGGCCGGCGCCACGCCCTGGTACTTGGCCTTCAGGTCCCACCACGCCTTGTTGTAGTTGTCGGCGGTGATGGAGCCATCGAACACGCCCCAGCGCCAGCGGTCGATCATCAGCCCGAACGGCAGGAACGACACGCCCGAAAGCGCCATGCGCATCTGGTTGTTGATGACCGCCTCGCGGCTTTCGGTCGGCGCATCGACCAGGCCGATCGAGCTGAGGTACTTGGGCGTCATCGCCAGCACGATGGTGTCGCCGATCGCTTCATGGAAGCCATCGTTGGCACCGCCCTGGAACAGCGGCGGCAGCGGGTTGTAGGCCAGGTCGTAATAGATGTGGCCCAGCTCGTGGTAGATGGTGGTGAAGTTCTCTTCGTTCGGCTTGATGCACATCTTGGTGCGCACGTCGCCTTCCATGTTCATGTCCCATGCGCTGGCGTGGCAGACCACGTCGCGGTCGTCAGGCTTGATGAACTGGGTTTTTTCCCAATAGGACTGCGGCAGCGAAGGCATGCCCAGCGACACGTAGAAGTCCTGCGCGCGTTCGGTCATCTGCTTGGCGGTACGCAGTTCGGCCTCGCGCTGCGCCTTGTACTGCGCCGCTACGTTGGCATCCTTGCCGGCCTTGGCCAGCGCCGCGCTCAGATTGGTCTGGTACTGCTTTTCAAGCGCTGCGGTGATGTCCAGGCTGCCGGCACCCGGGTACGGTTCCAGCTGGTCCCACAGGTTGGACCAGTCCTGCTGCCACATGTTGCCCAGCAGGTGCGCGGCGATCAGGCCGTTGCCCACTTCGGCCTTGTCCTTGCCGTAGGTCTTGTCCAGCTTGCCGCGTGCGTAGCAGTGCAGCTGCTCGTACATCGGCTTCACCTGCTCCCACAGGCGGTCGGTTTCCGGGCCGATCTGCTCCGGCGGCATGTCGTAGCCGCTGCGCCACATCTGGCCGGCATCGGTGAAGCCCATGCCCTTGGCACCTTCGTTCACCAGACCGACAAATTTCTGGTAGTCGCCGCGCATGCTCTTGGTGGTGCTGTGCCAGCCCTGCCAGGCGTCGAGCTGCTTGTCGTAATCGCGGCTGCGTGCCAGCACCTGCTCCAGCTCGCCCAGCTGGCGGCAGGAGTTGGGATCGTTGGCGTCGGTGCAGTACTTGCCGGCACCGTAGCTGCCTTCCATGCGGGTGGCGATCTGGGTCAGCTCGGCCAGCTTGGCCGGGTCACGCGGTGCCGGCATCGAGGACATCAGCTTCAGCAGGTGGATCGCGCGCTTGCTGTCCTCGCTCATCGGCTTGCCGTCGAACGTGGCGGCCTGTTCGATCCAGCTGTTGAGCTGGGTCAGCGAGCGCTCGTTGGCCTTGGCCGCGATGCGTTCCGAATCACTGTTGATGTAGGTGGAGGACAGCCACTGCGCCGAGGTCATCTCCGGGTAGGCGGCCTTGAATTCGGCATTGATGCGGGCCACGAACTGGTCGGCGGTTTCGCCGGCCGGGGCGCTGCTGCTGGCGGTATCGGTGCCTGGGGCAGCTTCCTTCTTGCAGGCGGCCAGGGCCAGCGTGGCGGCGGCGATTGCCGAGGCCAGCAGGAGATGACGGTGTTTCACGGGCGGTCCTTGGGTGGTGAACGACGGCCGAAGGCTAGTGGGCCGTCGCTGCCACCGCAAGTGGCGGAAGTCGGCCGGGCGGCGCCCGGCACCCGCAGAGGCTTTCAAGCAAGGGCAACGTCAACTTCAAAAGCGAGGATTCCGTGGGGTGGCGGGGGGGGGGGGGGGGGGGGGGGGGGGGGGGGGGGGGGGGGGGGGGGGGGGGGGGGGGGGGGGGGCGGGG